>CAYVPT010000129.1:0-7105 GCA_964453865.1 uncultured Dehalococcoidaceae bacterium | reverse complement strand
ATCGAATCCTTTAACGGCAAGCTACGGGATGAGCTTTTGAACCGGGAAATCTTCATGACTCTTGAAGAAGCTAAGGCCTTGATAGAGCAATGGCGAAGGGAATATAATCAGATACGTCCCCATAGCTCTCTGGGATATCAGCCCCCAGCTCCTGAGGCTATACTAACTGTGACTTAAGAAGTGGTATCACTACTGGGGGCAGGTCAGCTCATTGTTTGTCTTCTGTCGCAACTCCAACTGCCGCCTCCCCTTGTTACCAAGTAGTATAATCAGTAATTCACAGAGTTGCAATAGTTCTTTGGTATTGGGGAGAACTTGCGACTTTTTGAAAGAAAAAGCTGTATTTTACTGGAAATTAGTTCGGAAGTGGCCTCGGTAGGGATCGAACCTACGACCAACCAGTGATGAATTTAACAAGTTGACACCTAAATTAGGTTCTATGTATCTCTGCTTCAAGCCCTTTAAGTCTACACACTATTTGAAATTGTCAATGTGACCTTGGCGGAATCTGCGAATAGGAGTATCTACTTTTCAAACTTCTTACCCCTAATTTATTCTGGAATTTGTGGAAAATTTGTGGAAAATGCGTTCCTTGCCCCATATTTTTCCAGAAATACATTGAATTTCGTGCGTAAAATGGCGGTCTGTCATGGTGAGTTATCTTTTCCCACCCTGGCCGCCCTCATTTCATCGACTGCTTATCCCGCGGTCTTTACCCCGCGCGCGCTCCCCCACGGGGTGTGTAAGAGGGAAGAAACTCTCTTTAAAACACACACTCATTCCTTGACAAAGAGAAACGTCTTTACCTATACTTTGTTATCACGTCCGTGGGGTGGTATTTTATGAAGTGTAAAAAATGCGGTCAGGAAAATCCACCGGAAGCCGGCTTTTGTTCCCAGTGCGGCGCTCCTCTAGCCGCTGTAACGTTAGAGCCGGGTGTAGAATCCACTTACAGTCATGGCTGGCGGCAGCTCTGGAAGAACTTCCTGGAACTCTTTTTAATCCTTATCATCACTTTTGTCATCAGCCTTCCTTTTAACATCGTGCAATGGGTAACGTCTAGTGGTTTTATATTTGGGTTTGAATTCCTGTATGGTATATTTATCGCCGGTCCAATCGGCTATGGTATGTCATTTGCCTACCTCAAGGCCGCCCGGGCGGAAAAAGTAGAAGTAGCGGATATGTTCGCCGCGTTTAAGAATTACTGGAATGCCGTCCTGGCCAGTCTACTCACCGGTATCATCATATTTATCGGATTTGTTGTATTTATAATCCCCGGCATTTTCTTCGCCTGTAAGCTGGTTTTCACCCCGTATCTTGTCGTGGACAGAAAGATGGAGGTCATCGAAGCTATCAAGACCAGCTGGAGTATGACCGATGGCCATGGCTGGACGGTATTTTTCATCGGTTTACTGGCAATTCCTATTTTTATTGTCGGACTGATTTGCCTGGGTGTAGGGGTGATAATATCCGGTATGTGGGTAAGTATGGCATTTGCCACACTGTACCATGCTGTCAGCATTTCGGGTACGGTGCCGCAGCCAACGGGTCCGGTACAGCCGGCAACTTAGACTATACTTGACATAAAGATGTATATAGTGCCAGGCTATTCCACTAAGAGCTGTTTCCCGGAAAAATAGCGTAGTTTAGATGATAGTCGTAGTCACTCTGTGGAATGCGTCCGGCAGCATTGACTCCACGAACCCGAAACTGTCGACCAGCGAAGTCAGCACACCGGAATCATTGACCCACCTCGCCAGCCAGTCGAAAATCGGGTAGGCCTGTATTACCAGCGTGAAGACCACCAGCCCTAAAATCCCGCCGAGAATGTTGAAGCCTCCCCCCAGAATACGGAGCAGGATGCCCTTGTTCCAGACCGCCCCGATTAGCTTTTTAGGCAGGAAGAAGACCAGGTGCAGGATGGCGGTAATGATACCCAGGCAGATAAAGAAACCGATGAAGTTCTCCCAGTTCTCTCCGGGGAGAAAAGAAAGCAGCGAAGCGACTAAACGGTAGCTGAGGCCGGCCAGGGGAATGCTGATGAGGGTGGCAATCAGGGAGGCAAAGGCTCTGACGGCTCCCTCTTTCATCCCGCCGACGAAGCCGAGAACGAGAAGTATAATGACGATTATATCAACCCAGTTCATGTTACTGTTATTATCTTCCCTCTATCTGCAGGTAGCGACTCAGAGATATCTCTTGAGGCGTGCTATCTGTTTCATTAATTCTTCAAACTGGTCCGGATACAGCGACTGGGTCCCGTCGGACAGGGCGTGAGCGGGGTCGTGGTGAACCTCGACTAGAAGGCCGTCAGCCCCGACGGCGATAGCTCCCCGGGACAGCGGGATAACGTAATCCCGTATTCCGGCGGCATGGCTGGGGTCGACGACAACGGGTAAATGGCTGACCGCTTTTATGGATGGGATGGCGCTTAAATCCAGCGTATTCCGGGTATTGTCAGAGAAGGTGCGGATACCTCGCTCGCAGAGGATAACGCTCCGGTTCCCTTCCGACATGATATATTCTGCAGCCATGAGCCACTCATCAATGGTAGCCGCCAGTCCCCGCTTCAGTAGAATCGGTTTGGGCTGCTGACCGGCGAGCCGAAGCAGCGAGTAATTCTGCATATTCCTGGCGCCGATTTGAATAATATCGGCGTATTTACCAACGACGGTGAGGTTTTCAGTGTCAGTAGCCTCGGTAACAATCAGCAGACCGGTTTCCTGACGTACCTTATCCAGTATCCGCAGTCCGTTCTCGCCGAGTCCCTGGAAACTATAAGGAGAAGTCCTCGGCTTGAAAGCCCCGCCACGATAAATCCGCGCGCCGTGTTTCTTCACCAGGTGAGCGATAGTCAGCGCCTGCTCTTCAGTTTCTATGGCGCAGGGCCCCGCCATAATAACCGGCTCACTGTCACCGATTTTCACATCGCCAACGGATATCGTCGTAGACTCCGGGTGGGTTTCCCGGCTGACCAGTTTATAAGGCTTGGTTACCGGGATTGTTTCCTTGACGCCCTCCAGGGCGGCCAGAAGCATATTTTCAACCGGCCCTCTGTTCCCGATGATACAGATAGCCGTTCGCTGAGCACCCGGCATGGGAACACCGCGAAAGCCCATCCGCTGAATTTCTTCGATGACGGCGTTTACCTGCTCTTCCGTGGCATCGTTTTTCATGACGACAAGCATTTTAGTATTACTCCTCGGCTATGAAAATAGTGGTATTGTTATTGACCTTTATCTCCCATTATTTCCCGGAGGGATGCGGCGTAGGCTTCAAAAGTTCGTGAATCGAAAAGGACAAAGATAACCTCTTTAATGGACGTGGTTTTAGAGAGGAAATCTGCCACTGTTCTCAGGGCTATCCGCGAGGCTTTGTCCACGGGATAGCCGTAAACGCCGGTACTGATAGAGGGGAAAGAGACGCTGGCCAGGCTGCTGTCGGCGGCCAGTTTCAGACTTTCCCGGTAGGCACTTGCCAGCAGTTCGGCTTCTCCCCGGCTGCCGCCATGCCATATGGGGCCGACGGTATGGATGACGTGCCTGGCTTTCATATTTCCGGCGGTGGTAATAACCGCCTGGCCGGTAGGCAACCGGCCCTGCCGGGCGACGATTTGCCGGCACTCTTCCAGTATCGCTGGACCGCCGGCGCGGTGGATGGCGCCGTCCACGCCGCCGCCGCCCATGAGACCGGAGTTGGCGGCGTTGACAATGACGTCGGTAGCCTGGAGAGTAATATCCCCCTGAATGATAGATAGCCTAGCCTCGTTGATGATTACTGCGTTATCACTCATTTATTCACCTCCCCCGCTGCCTGTCAGGTAATCTATCGCCCACTGGACGGCGTCTACTTCCGCAAGGTCCAGCTTGAAATCCGGCTCAATGCCGTAACCCTCGATAAGACGACCGTTTGGGGTAAGCCAGCGGGCGGTCGTGATATATATGCCCGAACCGTCGCTGAGATTATAGAGCATATTGACGCTGCCCTTGCCGTATGTCGTCGAACCGGCGATAACAGCCCGGTTATAATCCTGCAGAGCGCCGGCAAGTACTTCGCTGCCGCTGGCGCTGGCATTATCAACCAGGACCACCACGGGAAGGTCGGTGTTGGGCATATCCTTATTGACGCTGAAGGTGCTTACCTGACCCCGGTTATTTCTCATCTCGAGAACGACGCCTTCGGTCAGGAAATGACTGGCAACATTGATTACCGGTTCCAGTAAACCGCCGGGATTGCCGCGCAGGTCGAGGATAATGCCCTCGGTACGGTGAGTATCCAGTTCATTAATGACTTCAGTTAATTCGTCATCAGTGCGTTCGGTGAATTCGTAAATATTTATATGGGCTATCTTCTCCTTCATTTCAAAGCTGATGCTGGGTAACTCAAGCTTGGCCCGGATTATCTCCATTTCTACCGGCTCGGTTTCGTTTTCATGCAGTATAAGGAGTCTTACCGCGGTATCCTGGGGTCCCCGGATTTTTATAATAGCCTCTGCCAGGGAAAAATCAGCCGCGGGTTCGCCTTCTATTTCAAGGATAATATCGCCGGCCTTGATACCGGCTTTGTCTGCCGGAGACCCCTCAATGGGGGCAATAATGGTTAGCTGGTTGTCTTTAACCGTAACGTAAGCGCCGATGCCGTTATAAGTGCCTTCCAGAGAGGTTTTTCCGAGTTCGTACTGTTTTTCATCTAAATACGAGGTGTAGGGGTCATCCAGCGTTTCAATCAGGCTGGCGATGGCGGCGCGACTCATATTGGCGGAGTTCAGTTTGGACTTATCCACATAATCCATGAAGATAATATCCCAGGCTTCTTCAACCGCATCCAGCCTTTCTTTATCCGAGGTGCCATTACCGGAAACGGATACGAACGGTACGCCGTTCGTATCTTGGAAAATGCCCAGGAAATAGCCGCCCGCAAAGGCCAGGACGATAACGATAATGAGTACCAGGGTCATTATGAGGCGGTTGGTCTGCGGCATTCTTTCTTTTTCTCCTTTTTACGGTCGAGCAGGTAAAAACATATATAAGGTACTTGAGTCAAGTAAACCTGTAGCCGTGTTTCGGTTCTATTCTTGGTTGTGTGCCATTGTCTTTAACGTTAGAGTAGTATTTTGATTAAATCATACCATAATGACTTGTCTTTATGTAATTATACATTCCCGGCAGGCTTGTAGGTAAGGGTAAAGCTATTTTCAGTGAGGTTTTTTCGACAGATTCTTATATTATACGTTATACAAAATCAAGCTTGATACAACCTGTTTCCGTCGCCTTCCTCCCCTCAATCACAGGCTAGAGTTCGCTATATAAACACACCAATAATTATACCCGTTTAAAAACGTTATCCATCTAATATAAAGGAAACAACAACAATGGAAATCCTGTGTGTCCGTCCGCCTCAGATAATCCGCGACTGGTAATACTCCGAAATCGCCTTTCTCACTTCTTCACGGGAGGATATTCCCTTATCGCTAAGCTGACTTAAAAATGTTTCCCGCAGGGCTATCTCGGGAAATATGCGGTCATATTTTATAGCGAATTTTTTAAAAAGAGCATTGTATAAAGCCTTCTCTGAAGGATAGATGAACTCGTCATCCGTTGACTGCCGTGCCGCCAGAGTCTGAGCGACCAGACCTTTATCAGCGAAGTCTATGATACTCACCGTATCTACACGGCGGACGGGCTCATCATCATAAGACCTGCCACGTGTAGCCTGGAGGGTCACGACCACGCCGAGTCCGGCAATTAGCGGCAGAGGTACGTTGAGGATACCGTGCAGGACATAGGCGACTTCCCTGACGTTGCGGGCATGCATTGTACTTCCTAAAGCATAACCTTTGGGAAGCAGTTCAAAGGCTTTAATAACCTGATACCCCCATAAGTATTCATAGCTGTGATTGCTGATTTCTTCAGAAACGAGATAGGTTTTATCCGGTTTATAATTGTTTGAAAACTTGAAATCCTCGTCATACCCGCGAAAGGGGACCCGCTGTATCCCGGGAGGTAAAAAATCCAGCAGCGCCTTCAGCACAGTAGTCTTTCCCGCGAAAATAGGGCCGGCCGCTACCAGCACTGAAGCCCGGTGTTCCATCAAGAGCCAGAGGAGACCGGCAAGTTTAAAATCGATAGTGCCGGAATTTACAACGTCGAGTATCGTTAGGTTCTCATTAACTCTGCTGAACGGCCAGTCCGCCCACCAGATCGGTCTAACCATTGTCCCTTCTCTCTATCGTGCCGGTACCTGGGTACCGGCATGATAAGCTCAAATAAAAACAGAAAAATGGGAATGCCCTAGATTTTTGTTTTTTTATTGTTAATGTAGTCTACGATAATATACTTGCCCAGGTCGCCGGGTTCGGTGAAAAAGACACGACCGTGATTCAGCCGCGCCATCCTGTCAACGAACATATTAAAAATGTCCCGGCTAGGCAGCATGAAAGTGTTGATGACAATACCCGCTCGTGTACAGTTGTTGACTTCTCTTAACGTAACATCGATACAGCGCCGGGTGGTAGGCAGGTGAAAGACGACGCGACCGTTTTCTATATGCGATGTGGGTTGGCCATCGGAAATCATGATTATCTGTTTATTGGCGGCGCGTTCTTTAGCCAATATTTTCCTCGCCGTCATAAATCCGTGCTGCATATTGGTATAGGGCGTAAAGTCACCCCAGCTTATATAGGTCAGCTCTTCCGGGGTCATGCGCCGGGCAATGCTGGAGAATCCCAGGATATACAGGCTGTCTTTAGGAAATTTGCCGGTGATTAAGGAATTGAGGGCAATTGAGACGATTTTGGCCGCTTCAAAATTCCCGCCCATCCTCATGGACAGGCTCATATCCAGCATAATAACCGTGGCGGAACGGGTAGCCTGTTCCTGCCTGAACACCTCGAAGTCCTCCACCTCTATTTTTACCGGCACTTTGGGACCGCGCAGCAGGGCGTTGGACAAGGTCTTTTGAAGGTGCAGGTCGAAGTCATCCCCGAATTCATACAGCTTGGTTTCATCAATTCTTTCACCGCCGGTGCCGCGCTGCCGGATATTATGTGAGCCGCTGCGGTCTTTCTTCAAACTGGCGAAAACCGTATTCAGGGCTTTTTCTCCTA
>CAYVPT010000128.1:0-7166 GCA_964453865.1 uncultured Dehalococcoidaceae bacterium | reverse complement strand
CCTGTCCATCTTCGCTTCCTTTGCGACCTATAATCTTATCAGCGTCTATCTCGCCATTGCCTTCTTATTTATTATCAGCGGTATTGCCACGGTACTGGCTTTACGTTATGAGTCGAGGACCCTGGCAATCCTGGGTATCATGGGGGCATTCTTTGCGCCCTTCATCCTGGGCGCCTTCAGCGACAGGAGCGCGGATACCGGCACCCGGGGCCAGGCCGTCCAGCTACTGGTCTATATTATCGTGGTGGATATCGGCGTCCTGGTCCTGTCAGCTTTCCGCAACTGGCGCTGGTTCACCCTGCTGGCGCTCGCCTGCTCATTGATTACCTACGGGTTCTGGTACGGCGAATACAACACCCGGGTGGGAGTAGCCGCCGAACAAATCGGGATAACGGCTATATTCCTCAGCTTTGTCGGGGCTACCTACCTCTTCCACATCGCCTGGCGGCGCGTGCCCCGGAATTTCGATTATCTTCTTATGCTGGGGAATGCGGGTGCTTACGCCGGTATCAGCCTGGGGATAATGTGGGACGAGTTCCGGGCATGGATGGGCGGATTCGTACTGCTGCTGACGCTTTTCTACGGCCTGCTGGCCTACCTTGCCTACCGACGAAATCCCGAAGAGAAGAGGCTCAGCAGATTCTCCCTGGCTATAGCCCTGATTTTCCTCACGGTGGCCATTCCCGTACAGTTCCGCGACCACGCCGTGACGACGATTGCCTGGGCGGTTGAACTGGTCGCCCTGGCCTGGTTCTCTTTCACTCTGAAAATACCCCTCCTGCGTTATTGCGGCTACGCGGTTTTTGCCGCCATGTTCTGGCGGATGCTCATCTTTGATACCACCGTAGCAATAGTCTCTTTCAAACCGGTACTCAACGAGCGCTTTTTAGCTTTCATTATCGGTATTATCGCCACCTATTTTACCGTATACATCCTCTGGCGTTGGCGAGACACCATTAGCGGGGAATGGCGCGTGTCCGCCCCGATACTTACGATTGCCGCCAGCTTCCTTACCATATGGCTCATCAGTTTTGAAGCCTGGCATTCATTCTCCAAATCCCTGTTAGGCGCCGACCGGACCGCCCGTGAAGGACTAGAGAATGCCCAGAACCTCTCGCTGACCGCGGTCTGGGCCATCTATGCCGTCGCCGGACTTATCATCGGTATCTGGAGGAAATGGCGCTGGGTGCGTATCGGCTGCCTGGCTCTGCTGGTTATCCCCATCGGTAAAGTGTTCGTTTACGATGTCTTCAATCTCGAGACGAGTTACCGTATCGGGGCTTTCGTGGGACTGGGGCTGCTGCTGCTGGTAAGCGCCTATCTCTACCAGCGCTACAGCAAAATCATCAAGGGCGTCTTTGCCAGTAAGTAGTCCGGTTGTCATGATACCTCACATCACCTTCCTGAGATTTCAGAGTACCGCCTCCGGTATGACCGGACGTTTTCTGTCAGGGGAGTTGATTTACAGCCTGATATATGCTATAGTTTTTATTCGTGGGATACCTGTGAATAAAGGAGGCTTGGTAGGAGCATAATTAAGCAACTTCGTGTCAACGAGCGAATTATAGGCAAAGAAGTCCGCCTTGTCGGAGATAAAGGGGAGCAGATGGGCATTATGACCGTGGCTCAGGCGCGGGAGACGGCGAGAAAGAAGGGACTTGACCTCGTCGAAGTAGCGCCCACATCGGTACCCCCGGTCTGCCGACTTCTTGATTACGGGAAATACAAGTACGAACAACAGAAGAAAGAGCAACAGGCGAAGAAAACCCAGAAGCTCTCGGTCACCCGTGAGATTCGTCTGCGACCCAAAATAGGTATCCACGATTTCGAAGCTAAAGCCAGGATAGCCAGGAAACTACTGGCTGACGGGAATAAAGTTAAGGTAACATTAATGTTCCGGGGACGTGAAATCACCCACCCGGACCTGGGTTGGAAGGTACTGCAGCGGATGGCGGAAACCCTCAAAGAAATCGCCTACCCGGAGAGACAGCCACTGATGGAGGGGAGAAGGATGGATATCATCCTGGCGCCCGCCAGTTCCCGACCCAAAGCTAAAGTAGCTGTAAAGGAAACCGAGAATGCCGAAACTGAAAACACATAAGGGCGCCAAGAGCCGGTTCCACATTACCGGCCGGGGCAAAATCATGCGGGTCAAGGGACCGAAGAGCCACTTCCGCACGCGCAAAGCCAAGCGGGTCAGGCGGCAGTTCGACGAAATGATAGAACTAAATCCCAGAGACCGCCAGCGTATGTCCAGATTGATACCCTACGGGGTTAAATAGACGGGAGGAGCTTTTACTTGCCTAGAGTTACGAGAGGGGTAACCTCACACCGCCGGCACAAGAAGGTACTGTCCCTCACCAAGGGGCACCGCGGTACCAACCACCGCCTTATCAAGCGCGCCAGAGAATCGATGATTCATGCGTTGGCCTATGCCTATATGCACCGACGCGAGAGAAAAGGCGATATGCGCCGACTCTGGATTCTGCGCATCAACGCCGCCTGCCGCGCCCGCGGCACCACTTACAGTCAGTTCATGGACGGACTGAAGAAGTCCGGCATTGAAATCAACCGCAAGATGCTGGCCGATATGGCTGTCAGGGAGCCGGAAAGCTTTAGCAGCCTGCTGTTGCAGGCTGGAGGGAAGGCACAGGACTGAAACAACACGTTTTTTAAAGGTCTTTCGAGTTCCCCTTTCCTCCCCGGATGGAAGGGGAATTTTCTTAAGATAAGAAGGGACGTATATCGTCAAGGGCAGGAAAATGTCAGAACAGATTGCCGAGTTGAAACAAAAAGCGCTCCAGGAACTGGAAGGCATCAAAGATGTTAAAGACCTGGAGTCCTGGCGTGTCCGCTACCTGGGTAAGAAGAGTCCGCTGACCCAGATTCTGCGCAGTCTGTCGACCCTTTCCATTGAAGAAAGAAAAGCCACCGGCGCGGCCGCCAACCAGCTCAAAGCCCTTCTGGAGACCAGCGCCGTAGAGAAAGGACAGTCCCTCCGGGATGCCCGGCTCAGCGCGGCGGCAACGGAAGAGACTGTCGATATCAGCCTGCCGGGTCGACCCTACCCGGTCGGGCACCTGCATCCGATTAATGAGGCAATCGAAGAAATCTGTGATATATTCGTCTCCCTCGGCTTCCAGGTTGCCGAAGGCCCTGACGTTGAGCTGGACTACTATAACTTTGAAGCATTGAATATACCCCCTGAACATCCCGCCCGTGACGGCATGTCATCATTCTGGATTGATACCCCGGCCCTGAAAAGGGGCCAGCCCCTGCTGCGCACCCACGGCACGGCCGTCAGCGCCAGGGTCATCGAGAGAATGAAACCGCCCATCCGGACAATTGAGCCGGCCAAGGTCTATCGCTACGAAGCCACCGACGCCACGCACCTAAATATCTATCACAACATAGACGGGCTGGCGGTGGACAAAGGGATTACCATGGCGGACCTGAAAGGTGTATTATTCGAGTTCGTCCGCCGCTACTTCGGCGAAGACCGGAAAGCGCGTTTCCGCACCGACTATTTCCCCTTCGTAGAACCGGGTGCCGAGATATCCATCGACTGCGTCATGTGCCGGGGCTCCGGCTGCCGTCTCTGTGGTAACAGCGGCTGGATGGAACTGGGAGGATGCGGTATGACCCACCCCGATGTGCTGCGGCGGGGCGGTATAGACCCGGAGGAATATACCAGCTTCGCTTTCGGCATGGGCCTGGAACGATGGCCTATGATGCGCTACGGCGTTGACAATATGCGACTATTCTACAATAACGATTTAAGATTTCTGAGGCAATTCTAGAGCAGAGATATGAAAGTACCGTTAAACTGGCTGAAAGACTACGTGGACGTCACGCTGCCCACGGCCGAACTGGCCGGAAAGCTGACGATGGCCGGCTTCGAGGTGGAAGAGATAATCACCACTGGCGGCGGCTGGGATAAAGTCGTCGTCGGGCAAATAACCGCGGTCAACCCCCACCCCAACGCCGACCGGCTGCGCCTGGCGACAGTCAAACTGGGCACCGGGGAAGAGACCGTGGTCTGCGGCGCTCCCAACCTGAATACCGGCGATAAAATAGCCTTCGCCGGTATCGGCGCCCGCCTGATAAATCCCTATAACGGGGAAGTCGAGGAGCTTAAAAAAGCCAAGATACGCGGCGTGGCCTCCAGCGGCATGATTTGCTCTGAAAAGGAACTCGGTATCTCCGAGAACCACGAAGGCATCATGGTACTGGCCGCGGATGCGGAAATCGGTATGCCGCTGACGGAGTATATGGGTGATACCGTGTTCGATATCGATATTACGACCAATCGCCCCGACTGTCTTTCGGTGATCGGAGTCGCCCGCGAAGTAGCCGCTCTCAGCGAACAGGAGATGCTCATACCGGTAATCAGCTATGAAGAGACCGGCGACGCCATCGAGAAGCAGGTAACCATAGAAATCGAAGACCCCGACCTTTGTCCGCGGTACTGCGCCAGTCTGATTACCGGCGTAAAAATAGCCGAATCTCCCGCCTGGCTCCAGGAAAGACTCATCGCCTGCGACCAGCGACCCATCAACAACATCGTCGATATTACTAATTACATCATGCTGGAATACGGACAGCCCCTGCACTCGTTCGATTACGATACGCTCAGAAAACAGAAAATAATCGTCCGCCGCGCCGCCGCGGGTGAGAATTTCTATACGCTGGACGAAGAAGAACGCCAACTCACGCATGAAATGCTGACCATCGCCGACGGCGGAGGGACGGTGGCCATAGCGGGAGTTATGGGAGGCCTTGACAGCGAGGTCACCGAAAAGACAACGTCCATCCTGCTGGAAGCCGCCAGCTTCAAAGCGGCCAGCATCCATTATACCGGCAACCAGCTCGGTCTAGCCAGTGAAGCCTCGCTGCGTTTCGGGCGCGGCATTAGCGCCGGACTGACCGTCCCCGCCCTGAAACACGCCACACAGCTCATCGCGGAACTCGGCGGCGGCAAAGTCGCCAAAGGCATTATCGATGTCTATCCCGGGAAAAAAGAAGCCGAACCGGTTTCCGTTACGACGGATAGATACAAACGTATCGTAGGCATGGGGATAAGCAATGACAGGATAGTGAAAGTACTGACCTCGCTGGGCTTCGAATGCGATACTGACGGCTCGCGGATAGTGGCCAAAGCGCCCTACTGGCGCAGTGATATTAAATACGACGTCGACCTCATCGAGGAGGTCGCCCGCATTATCGGCTACGATAAAATCCCGGCCACCCTGCTCGCCGATACCATACCCCCGCAGGACCCGTCGCCCGTCCTCAACTTAAAGAAGAAAATCAGACATTGCCTGACAGGCTTTGGCTTTCAGGAAGTTATGACCTATTCGCTGACCAGCCTCGATATGCTGAGTAATCTGGTGCCCCGGCCGCGTCCCCCGGAGCCAGCGCCCCTACGCGTCGTCAAGCCGCTAACGGTTGACCAGGAATACCTGCGGCCTACCCTCCGCGCCAATCTGCTGGCCACCCTGGCTGCCAATCGCCGACACGAAGACGGTGGCATCCGGCTCTTCGAGATTGGTAAGATATACGTACCCCGGGAAAACGACCTCCCCGACGAACCCGAAGCGCTCTGCGGTGTTATCAACGGCCCCCGTGTAGAGCCTTCCTGGCTGGGCGGCGACGGCACACTCGATTTCTCCGATGTCAAGGGTGCTGTTGAAGGGCTGTTCCGGTACCTGGGCGTGGACATCAGCTTCGAGAAAAGCAGCGACGAAGGACTGCATCCCGCCAGGCAGGCTGCCATCGTGGTGAAACCAAAGGACGGCCCGAAGGTGAAACTGGGCGTCATCGGAGAGCTGCATCCGAAAGTGTCGTATGCCTTCGAAATTACCGGCCCGGTAGGACTGTACGAAGTCAGCGTGACGGCACTTTCACCCCTGGCTGCCGGCTACCGGATGTACCAATCGATACCGCGTTTTCCGAACATGACCAGAGACCTGGCGCTCGTTGTCGATGCCGGTGCCACCCACCAGCAGGTCCTCGATATCATTAAAAGCTTTTCGCTGATATCAGAGGTCATTCTTTTCGACGTTTATTCCGGCAAGCAGGTAGCCGCCGGTAAGAAGTCACTCGCCTACAACCTCGTATACCAGTCCCCCACCCACACCCTTACCGACGAAGAGGTCAACAAGGTACAGGAGCAAATCCTGGCCAGGCTGACGAAAGAACTCGGGGCAACATTGCGGGCATAGTATCGATAGAACCCCACCCTCCGGTCTATCTCCTGATGGTTCTGTTGGCACCCGCTTGATTTTTTACTCACCCCCTTTATCCCCCTCTCGAACAGGTTGATTTAGAGCGCCCGATTTTTATTATGTTCAAGAGGGGGAATAAGTTTGAGAGGGGGCTGCGCCCCCTCTCGCTACGCACTCCCCTGTATAAAACTCCGGGGAGTCTAAGAGAGGCGCAAGTAAATTCTCCCTCTTATCCCTCCCTTCGGCTTCGCTCAGGGCAAGCTCTTACAAAGGAGGGACATAAATACCCGAAAACAGGGTGTTCTAGAGGGGTGAAGCCCCACGTATCACCCTCACCTGGCCTCTCCCATCAAGGGAGAGGAACGACGAGTGGTTTTAATTCGGGGTGTCTAAAAGGGGCGGATTTTAAATCCCTCACAATCTCCCTTTTCGAAAGGGAGAAAGACATTGCTGGATGTAATAGTGTGCTGATTCCCGGACAGGTCGGGAATGACCCCACGCCCTACCGGGATTATTCGGTACACTCAGAATGACAGAGGCGGGGCGTCTAAGAGGGGCGAAGCCCCTCTTTCTTTTTTCTTCCCCCTCTCCTTCACCCTGCCTTGCAAGGAGAGGGAGACACAGGGGGTGAGGTTATTCAAATTACTCCCAGCGGAAGAAACGGTACGCCAGGATAGTCAGCACCACGGTAATGCCGGCCACTATCAGCGATGCGTCCCGGTTCCAGCCGAGACCAAGCGAGGGGTCCTGCAGCATCAGGATGACATGACGCAGGGGCGTAATTTTCCCGACGATATCCATAGCGCCGGTCAGGACTTCCGGCGGCGGCCCGGCACCACCGAGAATCATCATCACGAAAAAGAGTATCAGTCCCAGTCCCTGCGCCGACCGCGTCGAAGGGAGGACGGCACCGAGGAAAAATCCCAGGGCGGTAAAACA
>CAYVPT010000127.1:0-7205 GCA_964453865.1 uncultured Dehalococcoidaceae bacterium | reverse complement strand
TTCCGGCAATTTCGCGGTGAATCCCGAATAACTCAATAGTAACAGTCAAAACAATACCACTTTTATGTAAACCCTACCGTACACATTTACTCACCGTATTTTTCCAGCAGTTGACCGGCTTTTTCATCCAGCAGACCGAACTTTACCACGGTTTCCCGCTTCGGCACACCTTCGGAGTTGTAGCCCTTTTTATCATACACGATATCGCAAAGCTGCTGGTAAGCCTGCTCCCTTTTCTTTTGAAGCAGTTTGAGTTTTTCTTCCTGGCTTGCCGGGGTCTTATGGTCGTCGGCATTATCTCTCAACCAGGTATCGTAATAATCCGCCCGGGACTGATATTCATGCAGGTAAACAGGACTCATCGCCCGCAGCGGTATCCGGTCGCTTTGACGCGTGCCTTTGCCCTGGCGGAGGTTAATCAGCTTCTGCAACAACTGCAGTCTTTCAGAGTCATCCAGGATATCCTGGAGGCCCTTCCGGCTCCCGGTGGTGCCGTTCAGGAAATCGATATAATAAGCCAGCGTGGGCGTGTTCTTAGCAGGCTCGGGGGTGCCGGCGGCCTCGGGATTACGGACGTCTATCCAGGGCAGCTTGCACAAACCCGTAGCGTTAAACCAGGTGCGAATGAGCGGGAACCACTTTAACGCGCTGGCTTTATCCTCCAGCGAAGGTATTTCGTGGTGCACCTGGTCGATGAAAATAAGCCAGGTTTCGTCGTGCTGGGGGCCTTTCAGAGAGAAACCGTAGCCGCCCTGCTGGGCTAATGACTCCCTGGTGACGTACATCGAGAATTCAAGACCTTTAACTTCCATGCCGAAATTATTCAATTCAACCAGGACTTCATCCACAGCCATCCCATTTCTGGCGGCATATTTTTCCGCCACCCATTGCTTGCCTCTTGAAACACCCTGACCGGCGATTTTCCCGAAACCCTCGCCCCTGCCTATTTCATGCAACAACCTGTCCGCGGCATCGATATTACCGAACTCCAGAGCGTACCCGATATCTTCACGAGTCAGAAAACCGCGTTCGACGCACTCCATAAAA
Source organism: uncultured Dehalococcoidaceae bacterium (assembly GCA_964453865.1). GTDB lineage: Bacteria > Chloroflexota > Dehalococcoidia > Dehalococcoidales > RBG-16-60-22 > CAYVPT01. The sequence goes on along the minus strand of CAYVPT010000127.1, from coordinate 6,158 downwards.
AAGCTGGCGGTCACACCCGCGGAAATAGTATCGAGGCTGTACTCATCGCAATACCAGTTATATTCCAGCACGAACCGGGGGTCGAAAATCCCCATATTACTTACGGCCGCCACGGTCTCGTACTCGGGGCCATCGACGCTGACGGTCAGCCCCTGCCTGGGCCCGCGTGTAAGGACGACATCTTCGACACCCTTGGAGCAGGCCAGAGTGCAGCCGTAGTAGCAGCCATCAGGCAGCTTCTTACTGAAGTAATTATTAAGAAAAACACTGCCGAAAAGCTTCGGGGCCTCCGGACTCTGGCCGAACTGGTAATTATTGATGGGAAAAATGTGGAACTTATTCATGTATTCAGAAAGACCGGTAGTGCCCCAGGCAGTCAGGTTTAGCTGTAAATGGTCGCAGTGGGTAATTACCTCTTTGAGTTTAGCCCCCGCCGCTCTTACCAGTTTCTTATCGACGGCATTGTTGCCGTTGGCTTTAGGCAGGCCGGACTTGACGACAATGCCCCGGAGCTTTTTATAACGCATAACGGTCCCGGTGCCACCCCTCCCCGCCTGCTTGGCTCGGATACGGTTGAGCCGGCGGTCATAAAAGAGGCTATTGACGATACCGAACCTGGAATTGACCGCCCCTTCCCCGGCCACTACCGCCGCCAGGGAATCGCTGTATTCGCCGGAATTAACATCTTTAAGTAGCTGTTCGCCGAAAATAAGCGCCCCTTTATCGGTTTTTTCATCGTAGGCCGGCGCGGCGGCGATGCTGATTGTCCCCTTATCACCGTCGACTAACACAACCGCATCTTCCGTGGATATACCGGAAACCGCCAGGGCATCAAAGCCGGCCAGTTTTAGAAGCGGTCCGAAATGCCCGCCCACGTTGGAATCGATAAAAGTGTCCGTCAGGGGAGAAATAGAACCCACGATAAATTTACCCGTCCCGGGAAATCCCGGCTCATTACCGAGCGGGCCGCTGGACATCACCAGCAGATTCTCGGGACTGTCATAGCCGGTATCCGGCCCGGTCTCGTCCCATATCAATTTCAGGGCATAACCGCGACCGCCGGTGTACATGTTCTTAAAGTCGGGCGGCAATTCCTGCACGGAGATTTCCTGCGTGCTCAGATTCACCCTGAGTATGCGGTCGGTAGAACCCCCGGCCACCCTGGCGGGCCGATACTGGATTTGCGCTAGTATCTTCATATCCTGTCTATCTTGTCCTCACTTTTATACCAGTCTTTTCTTAATTTTAACGCACAAGGATATTCTTAAAATTAATGGAGTATACTCAGCCTTTGGCGAAATAATCCTAATCATCCCGGAATAACGTGTAATGCTGTCGCCAGCATTATATCAGAATTATGTAGTTTCTAACCAGTTTTTAAGCTGTTATAATGGGAGAGTATGAAGAAATACGACGTCATCGTCATCGGTTCGGGGTGCGGACTTAACACCGTCGAGGAAGCCCTGGGGCACAATATGAAAGTCGCCCTGGTGGACAAAGGGCCCATCGGCGGGACCTGCACGAACCTCGGCTGTATACCGTCCAAGATGCTGATATTCGCCGCCGACCGTATCGCCGAGATAGAGGAGGCGAAAAAACTGGGTATCGAAGCCGTGATAAATAATATCGATTTCGGCTTTATCATGGAACGCATGAGGAAATCGGTAAGGGCGGGGCAAAAAAGCATACGACAGGCTCTCTCCCGGGAGAAAAAGCTCAGCTTGTATGAAGGAGAGGGACATTTCACCGGCGAATACACAATTGAGGTCAACGGCGAGAAAATAAAAGGCGATATGATATTTATCGCCGCCGGTTCACGTCCCCTGATACCGCCGATTCAGGGACTGGATAGCGTGGAATACCTCACCAACGAGACAACACTGGAGCTAAAGGAGAGACCGGAAAGTCTTATCATCATCGGGGGCGGCTATATCGCGGTGGAATTCGGCCATTTTATGGCGGCCATGGGCACCCGGGTCACCATGCTGGAAATGGCGGACCGGCTTGTCCTCAGCGAGGAGCCCGAGATAGCAGAACTGCTGAAAAAAGAATTGAGCCAGCGCCTGGATGTTTATACCGGCGTCCGTGCTGAGGCAGTTAAGAATAACGGTTCAGATGTTACCGTTACCGTCAGTGATACGAAAACGAACCGTAAAAAGAGATACACGGCACAGAAAATACTGGTGGCGGTGGGGCGAAGGTCCAACGCCGACCTCCTCAAGGTGGAAAAGACGGGCGTAAAACTCGACGGCAGGGGCTTTATAAAGTTAAACCGATACCTAGAAACCAGTAAAAAAAATATCTGGGCGGTGGGGGATATCAACGGACAGCAGATGTTTACCCACGTGGCCAACCGTGAAGCCGACCTGGCCGCCGATAACGCCCTCCATGGCAACCGGGCTAAAATGGACTACAACGCTACACCCCACGCCGTATATTCCCACCCGCAGATAGCATCTGTAGGGCTATCCGAGGCAGCCGCCCGAGAGAAATACGATGTAATGGTGGGTAAAGCCGGTTATATGGAAGTAGCCCAGGGTGAGGCCATGATGGAAGAAAACGGGTTCGCCAAGGCTATCGTGGCAAGGGATACCCTGAAAATACTGGGATTTCACGTAATAGGACCTTACGCACCTATTATCATACAAGAAGTAATAAATGCCATGGCATCCGGAGGGGGCCTGGGGCAGATACAAAGCGGGATGCATATCCACCCGGCTATCACGGAACTGATACTGGCGGCATTCAGCAACCTGGAGTAATCCAACTACCTGTTCCGACTTTAATATTCAGACTATCTAATATCTTTATTTTTAGTACTATTTACATCTGGTTGTTTTTAACTCACCCCCTTTATCCCCCTCTCGAACAGATTTATTCTTTTAACTCGTTTTTCTATGTTGTTCAAGAGGGGGAGAGTATATGAGAGGGGGCTTCGCCCCCTCTCTCCTGAACTCCCCTCTCCAGCTATAAATATCTGTGGTTTCTTCCCGATGTCTCTGGCTGGAAAGGGGTCAGGGGTGAGGCTTGAACTTATCAACCAAACGCAAACGGAACCTTATTATCTCTGCTGTGGCTATTCTAAAGTCCTGCCGCCGCGAGGATATCGGGCACCACTTCCTCCCGGCCGATAGCCATGATGTGAACGCCATCGCAGATAGCGTCTTTTTTCAGGGCGGCAATCGTCCGGCCGGCAATCTCAATCCCCTTAGCCAGCCGCTCTTCTTTGGGGGCTTCCGTCAACTCGTCAATCAGGTTTTGAGGGACGAAAATACCCGGGACATTTTCCGTCATGTATTTCGCCATCCGGGGCGATGACAGCAGCACGATACCGGCCAGTATTTTAGCTTTCAGCTTTCGTGCATATTCCATGAACCGCTTGAAATTCTCCAGGTCATAGATAGCCTGAGTCTGGAAAAATTCGGCCCCCGCCTCTACTTTTTTCTCGAATTTGATTAGCTGGGGTTCGATAGGCTGCGCTTCCGGCGTTACGATAGCCCCCGCGCAGAACTCCACCGCTCCTTCGAGCTCGTTCCCGCCGAGGTCTTCTCCTGAGGCCAACTGCCGGATGCCCATAAGAAGCTGCAGCGAATCCAGGTCGAAAACACCCTTGGCTTCCTTGTGGTCGCCTACCGGTACGGCATCGCCGGTAAGACAAAGGACATTATTCACCCCCCGACTGTAAGCGAAGAGAAGGTCGGCTTCCAGCGCCATGCGGTTGCGGTCGCGGCAGGTCATCTGCATGATAGCCTCGCCGCCCTTCTCTTTGATAGCCAGGCACCCGCCCAGGGAAGGGAAACGCATCACAGAACTCTGATGGTCGGTAACGTTAAGGGCATCCACCTTATCCTTGAGAATATCGATATGGTGAAGCATCTTTTCCAGATTCGTGCCTTTCGGCGGAGCTATCTCGCTGGTAATCACGAACTTTCCGGAGTTAAGGGCTTCTTTAAAACGCGATAACATGGTCCTTACCCCCTCAATAACTCACGCAACTGGCTGCGTGATGGCTTTTAAACAGTAATTTCGCCTTTGTGTATCATTATGTAATTCTTATGGACTTCGGTTTCAGGGCGATATGGTGGTTGCGGGGAGGATGGTAGCGGCGCATCAAATCGAGTCTGCCCTGTTCCTTTAAACGATTATAGATAAGCGTCCAAGCGCAGTCTTTTTCCTTGTCTACCTCACACTTGCCGTTATTGGTACCGCCGCAGGGACCGTTAACCAGTCCTTTGTGACAGGCGGTGATAGGACAAATCCCGGCCGTCTCACCGAGGAGACACTGGCCGCACTGGGCGCAGGCTTCGCGGAAGAAACCCGGCGTTTCTTCTACGCCGATAAAGAGGGTATCCACTGCCGGAATCACCGGCTTGCCGATGTACAGGCTCATACGGTGTACTCCCAAGGCGCAACTCAGTGATAATACGACGTCGGCGCTGCGTATATATTGTTCGTTCTCCTTCATGGCGGTTTCCGTCATGTCATCACAGGCGGTGGGAATTACCGTCGAGCCGGTTATCCTTTTACCCAGGTCCTGGAGCTTTGTCTTCATCTCTTCTACCTGGTCGACGCCGCCGGTCTTGGTCATGGTGGTACAGGTACCGCAACCGACGATATAAACCCTGTCCAGTCCCTCAAGGCTACGCTGGATTTCTTCTATCGGTTTTTGACTGGTTATCGATTTCATAACGAAATCCTCCACTCTCTATTGTCATTGTCGGGCTTGACCCGACAATCCAGCCCCCTCATCCCCTCCACTGGATTCCCGCCTTCGCGGGAATGACAGAAGTAAAATTGCACGCTAGCTTTCCAGGTCGCACCGCAGACAGCGTTTGGCTTCACGGCGGGCGATATCCTCGGTAAAACCGATTTCTATTTCCGAAAAACTCGCCCGTCTATCCGGCAAGGGGAGCGTTTTTACCTTGGTCCGCGGTTGTTCTTCCCATGTCTCATCGAGTTCTACGGGTCGGGACTCGACGACTTCAGTTTTACGGTCGTAAATCTCAACGCGGGAAGTATCCTTCCTGAGGTACTTATCGATGGCGATGGCTCCCCGCCGGCCCGCCGCCACGGCATTGATAACCATATCCGGTCCGGTGACGAAATCGCCCCCGGCGAAAACACCGGGCACGTTGGTCGCCAGCGTATTGCTGTCCGTAACCAGCGTCTCCCAGCGGGTGCGTTCCAGTTCACTGTCCGGGGGCAGGAAAGACAGGTCGGGCGCCTGCCCGACGGCGGCGATGACGGTATCCGCCGCGACGGTGAACTCCGATCCGCTGACCGGCACCGGACGGCGTCGTCCGCTTTCGTCAGGCTCACCCAGCTGCATGCGGGTACACTGTAATCCGGTAACCTTCCAACTGGTGCTTGTAATGCGGGTAGGCGAAGCGAGGAAATTCATGTTAACGCCCTCGGCCACGGCTTCCTCATACTCTATATCGGAAACCGGCATCTCCTCGCGGGAGCGGCGATAGTAAATACTGGCTTCCTCCGCGCCGAGACGCAGCGCCGTCCGAGCGGCATCCAAGGCCACGTTGCCGCCGCCGATGATAGCCACCTGTTTGCCGACGCTGACGGCCCTTTCCAGCCTGACATCCCTTAGAAACCGCAGACCGTAATACAGTCCTTCGACATCCTCCACTTCACCGGGTATGCCCAAACGCTGGCTCCTCTGGGCACCGGCGGCAATGAAGGCGGCGGCATAGCCGTCCTGGAGGAGGTGGTCTATAGTGAAATTAGTATTAACCGGGGTGTTATATTTTATCTCCACTCCCCGCTTTATAATATAGTCGACATCCTGCTGGATAGCAGCACGCGGTAGGCGGAACTCCGGTATGGCTACCGACAGCATGCCGCCGCCGATGGGCAGGGCCTCGAAGACAGTTACCGGGTAGCCGGCCTGCGCCAGGAAATAAGCAGAGGCGAGTCCGGTCGGCCCGGCCCCCACCACCGCCACCTTTTGATTTTTAGTAACCGGGAAAGGCTGGACTTCACCAAACTCGCTGCCGTGTTCCGCACACCAGTCGGCGGCGAACCGCTTCAAGGTCCTGATAGCCACGGGCTCGTCCAGCTCGCCGCGTCGGCAGCGCCCCTCGCAGGGATGGTGACAGATACGACCGCAGACGGCGGCGAAGGGATTACGCTCCCTGACCGTTTCG
>CAYVPT010000126.1:0-7208 GCA_964453865.1 uncultured Dehalococcoidaceae bacterium | reverse complement strand
ACGCGGAAAGGCAGCCATATGCTCCTGGCTGCCAAAGTCAGTCTTGGTCCTGACCGTTATCTCATTACCCGATGAATAATACCGTTCGGTATCAATATAAGCGACAGGAGAAAACAACATATCGAGTGAGGTAAGTAGTATCAGAACCACTAAAAGAAGTATTACTACCCCTGCTAAAAATAAATATTGATACCCACGATTACTCATTTTCATTAATTATCTTAAATTGATGATCCTATAAACATAATACGGTGCTTATACGTACAATATTTTGACTTACATTATAAGCTAGCTTGTATCTATATTCAATTAATTTCTAAACCGGTAAATTCCATAATTTATTTACTGTCAGAAGATTAGTCAACTACTTATTACATATCAAACATATGGGTAGGCTGGAACACAATATATGATATCAAGTTCTAAATCGGATAATTGTTGAGTATAAACGAAGATGCGATGAGGTTACTATTGATAATCGATGCCTTTCATGAAAATTATTTATAATAGATTCAAACATTACTTTTATATTATAAACTTTTATTTGGAGTGATTACATCGTTATGAACATATGTCGGCAACAATATCGAGGCAGCAAGGGATGCCCTAAAAATCAATGGTAGCGAAAAATAGACCTGAACCACGTGCTTTTTTATGTGTTCAGGTCTATCTGATGACTTATACCAGGCTGCGTTATTTAAAACTTGAGTATTTTCTATTTTAAATACCGTAGATCCAATAAAACGATGTTATTTATCAAACATATTTCTTAATGCTTCTTTTTCGCCTCCGAAACCAGATTATTACCCCCAGAGCCGCCAGCCCCAGACCCATCAGGAGTCCTGATGCCCACTCGGGGAGAGGAAAGTTCGGGTCAGTGTCAGGAGCTGTGCAATAACTATGTGCCAGTCCCGTTTTCACGTTAAGTGGATTGGTTGACCCGCCTGATTTATTCTCGATCTTAAGAGCCAGGTAGTCACCTGTAGGTACCGTGAAAGAATCGACTGTTTTGTCGAAATCGAAAACCTGTTTGCTACCATTGCCCACTAAATCAACAGTACCATTGGTAGCCGGATTGAAACCGCCATTGTACGATCCTATTGTAACCGAGAATTCGTCTCCACTCACTAAAGTCTCATCTATAGTGATTTGACCTGACCATTCTCCCCCTGGGAAAGTAAAGTTACCTAAAGCGGTTTCATCGGATATCCAGACATATGATCCCCCATCGGAGATTGGAACAGTCCCTGGGAGGTTTTCAGTGTATTCTTTATACATCGTTCCATCATCATTTAGGTACCAGGTGTTATCCAGGGGAGTCGCGCTAACATTTACTTCGTCGTCACCCGTGATGTCAACGTAATAGTGTCCGTTTCCAGCTACAAAGTACTCAAGTTGTCCATCAGGGAAGACATAAGTTCCAGATGTAGCCCCGGTCGGTACGGTTACTTTGTATACAACGGTAAAAGCGGTCCCATCATTGAAAAAGTCTAACCAGCCATATTCCGCTGTATTCGTTACAGCGGTACCACCATCAGCTGGCGGTGTACACCAGGCTTTATTCACTGCGACTGCCCATCCGGTAGGAGCTATATCCGTAATACCGACTGAATTGAAATCATTGGTAGGCGCGGTGAATTGTATCGTAACATCGAAAACATCATCAGGATACAGGATTTCTCCAGGAAGTGTCCTTGTTACTGTAGGACCAACCTCAAATGTAGCTGTAACATACTTGTCATCGTCCATGGTGATGGTTTCGGGACTGGTATTGTCACTAAGGTCGTCGCTCCAACCTTTGAAATACGAACCATAATCGGCCGCGGCTGTTAGCTCGACTTCGGTACCTTCTCCATAGGTACCTCCGGCAGGATCGAGGGTGACACTGCCGTTCCCGACAATATTCAACGTTAAGTCATGATATGTCGACACTGGGTTAATGGGTACAGCTGCGATTACCCAATAACTTGAGCTGACTGCCGTCCAGCTCATCGTGACCGAGGTGCCGGTGGCCTGCTCGGTGCTGGCCGCGGCACGCGTATGACCTATAAAGGCATTCCATCGCTCCGTCTGGCTGGAACCGGCAGTCAGTGTTTGATCAGAATCAGTGGCACCTTGGAACACAGTATCGAACACAAGTTCGTCCCCATTAAGCCCCGTCAAAGTCACGCTCGGGGCAGTGCTTTCATCATCATCTCCACCAGGAGTTCCGAGGGGAGTTGTCTGATCAACTCCGACGAAGTTTGCAGCGCCAGCCACGATGCCATCGGATACTGTGTTTGAGAAAGTAACCGTCACTGTTCCCGCCTCGCCACTCGGTGGGTCAAGCAAGCTGTAAATCGCGGAGTAGCGGTAATACGGATCAATTTCAAGCTGCTGTGTTATAACCGGGTCCAAGGCTATAGCGCTTTCACCAGACGGAGTGAAAGTGGCCGAAGATATGGTTCGATCATTTGAACCGGCATTCCAGGACACGCCGACCAGCATCAGGCGGTTGGTACCTGTGCCGGTTGTGTGGTTGAAGCCAATGCTGCTGACATCATCTGCTGTACCGCTGTAAACGGCTCCATCCAAGGTAACGGGGGTGAATGCTGTAAAGTGGGCTGTTACGCTCTTATCCCCATCCATGGTGATGGAGGTGGGGTTGTCAGAACCACTCAGAGCACCGCTCCAGTGATCGAAGAGATATCCTGGGGTAGCAGTCGCTTCAACAGGAACTACGGTATCTCCCGCGTAAGGATGTATGCCTACCGACGGGTCAGTAGTACCACTACTAACCGGATCCACCGCCATCGTCAAGTTATAGGTGGGTCCAGCCACTGGGTTGATGGGGATGGCTACAATTGCCCAGTAAGATGAACTGCCCGCTGTCCAGCTCATCGTGACTGAGCTTCCAGTGGCCTGTTCGGTGCTGGACGCAGCACGCGCATTGGCTATCCAAGCATTCCATCGCTGGTTCTGGCCAGAGCCTGCAGTTAGCGTTTGGGATTCACCAGAGGCTCCTTGGAATACATTATCGAACACAAGTTCATCGCCGTTAAGCCCCGTCAATCCGACACTTGGAGCAGCGCTGTCTCCGTTAGCAACTTGAGGAGTACCAAGAGGAGTCGTCTGATCAACTCCAGCAAAGTTAGCAACGCCGGCCACGATGCCATTACTCACGGAACCCGAGAAGGTGACTGTCACTGTACCTGAAGTTCCACTCGGTGGATCAAGTAAGCTGTAAATCGCGGAATAGCGCGCTTGTGATCCAGTCTGCTCGGTGTCAACCTCATCCAAGGCTGTAGCACTACCACCACCAGGAGTGAAAGTGACCGAAGATATGCTTCGCGCGGTACCACCGCAATTCCAGGACACGCCGACCAGCATCAGGCGGTTTGCACCAGTGCCGGTCGTATGGCTGATGTTAATGCTGCTGACATCGTCTGCTGCGTTGCTATGAACGTCACCATCCAAGGTAACTGAACCATCCGCGTAGACAATACCGGCCATGGGTAACATGCTAATTAGGAATACTAATACAAATAATAATATTGATATCCTGCCAGCTTTCATCTTTATGTCCCCTCCCCTTTGAATGTATATTTACCGATTAATAAAAAAACCGACCTTAATAAAGGTCGGTTTCACTATTAGCTCGCTACTACCCAAGTGACCATTTACAGGTAGTAGTTCATCGCTCCCGTAAGGTTACCTAATTTATCTAGTTCAGCACGAACAACTATATACATATCTCCTAAGATTGTCAAGGTAAATGAACCTGTATTTACTTAACGTTTTTTAACGTTTTATAACTATAATTCACAATTCTCATTAGCATGGTAACAAAAATTTTACTTTTAATTTTTCACCAAGGTTTTGATACAATGATCTACTTGTAAAAAAGCAGATGCTTTTAAAGCATTAAATTTTCGTAAAAATTGTGGGAAAAGGTAGGAAAAGTGAGGTTTTGTTAGTTAAATTGAGATTGACATACTTGTTACTTTTTAGTTAGATTTATATGTAAGATTTTTGACCTTGAGAGGTATTACCGCTATATTAAGATAAACAATACCAATAAGGAGCCGGGGGAAATATATATAATAATACAATAGTGATCCGCATATTCAAAGGGGGCGTTGATTTGCACCTGTAATTGGACACTTGGGTAGTAAGGAGCCAGTAGTGAAACCGACCTTGAATAAGGTCGGTATTTTATTAGTTGGTATACATCGACTCAAAGGGAAGGGAATATAAGGATGAAAATTAGCAGGGTTTCAATTCTAGCATTCGTAATCGTGTTTCTATCGAGTTTATTACCTTTAGGCGGTGGGGTATACGCAGATGTTACATTTTCAGCGACAGAGCTACTGGGACGCCCCACCGATACCTCAGTAACCGTGAATGTGGTCCCGAGTTCCAGCGGTCAGATCTACTTTGAATACGGTACTGCTTCAGGAGTTTATACCGGCCAAACAAGCACGGACACGCTTACGAGTGGCACACCCTACGAAGTAGTGATATCAGGGCTTTCCCCTAATACCAAGTATTATTACCGAATGGTATCAAGTTCAGACGGTAGTACCTGGGTAAATGGAACTGAGCATTCATTTTATACCCAGAGGGCTCAAGGCAGCACCTTTACCTTTACGATAACAGCCGATTCACACGTTAACATCGTGCTGGGTAATGCCGCTACGTGGACACAAACAATGAACAATGTTGCCGATGACAATCCTGACTTCAATCTCGACCTTGGCGACACGTTCGCGATGGATAGTGTCACGACCGTGTCTGGAGCTGAAGCGGCGTATCTCTATCAGCGCCAGTTCTTTGATCTGGTTGGACATTCGGCGTCGATATTCCTGGTGGCAGGAAACCATGAACAGACAGAAGGCTGGCACCTGGATGACACCGGCAATCCTGCGACCAGTCAACCAGTTATAGCTACAAATGCCCAGAAGAAATATTATATCAATCCTGTCCCGGATAGTTTTTATACCGGTAATACTGAGACATATGCCTATCTCAGTGATGACCAACTCCCCGAGGACTACTATGCTTGGGAGTGGGGCGATGCGTTGTTTGTTGTAATCGATCCTTTCTGGTATACATCCACGAAGCCATATGTCGGAAATATGGGAGGGGGAGAAACGTCTGATCCAGGGTCCGGTGACAGATGGGATTGGACTCTGGGAGAGGACCAGTACGATTGGCTTAAACAGACGCTTGAAGACAGCTCTGCCAATTACAAGTTTATCTTTGCCCACCACATGGTCGGGGGTTCGGATGATTACGTACGAGGTGGCGCCAATCCAGCTCATATAGTTGAATGGGGTGGATATAATGAAAACGGCATTACCTGGGGATGGGATTCCCAACGTTCTGGATGGAGCAGTGATCCGATCCACCAAATCTTTGTAGATAACAACGTTAGCGCTTTCTTCCATGGCCATGACCATCAATATGCCTATGAGATGCGTGATGGCGTTGTGTACCAGTGTCTTCCCGCCGCCGGTTTCTCTGGAAATGGATTCAACATTTATTCCACAGGTAGTGGGTATACAATCCAAGCCTTGCCCAGTCCGGGCCACCTGCGTGTTACCGTTTCACCCTCACAAGCGAGTGTGGATTACGTCGGAACCTCCAGTGGGACAGTCAATTACTCGTATACTATTCTACCTGACCCGGTAAATCAGGCTCCAGAGGTTAGTGATATTCCGGGCGAGACCATCGCTGAGGGTGCCAGTTTTGCCACTATCAATCTTGACGAATATGTCTCCGATCCTGATAACACCGATGCCGAGATGACATGGACATACAGCGGTGACATCGATCTCACTGTGTCCATAGACGGCAGCCGGGTAGCCACCATAGGGATACCGGATGCTGACTGGAATGGTGCCGAGACCATCACCTTCCGGGCCACCGACCCTGGAGCTCTCTGGGATGAGGATAGTGCCACCTTTACGGTGACGGCTGTAAACGACCCGCCGAATCAGCCGACATTAGTAGCCCCTCCTGATGGGAGTGTGGATATTAGTACCTCGCCTACACTGGAAGTGAATGTTACTGACCCAGATTCGGATCCGCTGGATGTGACCTTCTATGGCCGGGAGGATCGAAATTTTGCGATAATTGCTTTACCGGATACCCAGTTATATTCGCAGAGCTATCCGAGCATCTATAACGCCCAAACGCAGTGGATTGTAGACAACCATGATGCCTCGAACATCGTGTACGTTGCCCACGAGGGAGACATCGTTAATACAGCGAGTAGCACTACCCAATGGGACAATGCCGATGACGCGATGAGTTTGCTGGAGAATCCGGCTACAACCGGTCTGCCAGATGGCATCCCATACGGAATGCTTCCCGGGAATCATGATATACCCACCACTAATTACAACACCTATTTTGGCATTAGCAGATTCGCTGGTAGAAGCTATTATAGTGGCTATTACGGCAGTAATAACGACAACAATTACTCGCTCTTCAGTGCCGCCGGTATGGACTTTATCGTCATCAATCTAGAATTTGAGCCGGACACTTCTATACTGAGTTGGGCTGACGGTTTGTTGAAAACTTATAATGATCACCGGGCTATCGTTGTTACTCACTATATCCTTAATACTGATGACTCTTGGGGCTATCAGGCTGTCTTCACTGAACTAAAAGACAATCCTAACCTGTTTCTTATGCTCTGTGGACACATGCACGACGGTGCTGATGGCGAAGCACGCCGGACAGAGACGGGGGATTTTGGAAATACCATATACATATTACTCGCTGATTACCAGGATTATGCAAACGGCGGTAACGGATATCTGCGCATCTTAGAGTTCTCGCCCATAGACGATGAAATATCCGTGAAAACCTATTCTCCGTGGCTCGATTCGTATGAAACCGACGCCGACAGTCAGTTTGTGTTGGTATATGACATGGAGGATTATATCACTCTGGGTACAGTTAGCGGTGTCGTGAGTGGCGGTAACGCGCCCTTTCCCTGGTCCGTCCTCGCCGCTGAGACCACCCATGAGTGGTATGTCGAAGTTACTGACGGCTCCGAGACAATCACAAGCTCGATATGGTCCTTCACAACGAATGACCCTGCTTCCTCTGATCCCCCGGAGGTTAGCGACATCCCTGACCAGACCATCGCCGAGGGTGAGACGCTTGCCACCATCAATCTTGATGACTATGTCGAGGACCCAGACAACACCGATGCC
>CAYVPT010000125.1:0-7250 GCA_964453865.1 uncultured Dehalococcoidaceae bacterium | reverse complement strand
TCCGTGATATCGCCCTGATACTTGACCAAGGGCCGCTGAAGGTGCGTGATCTGTCCACCATCGTGGATTTATCGGTCAGTCCGCCCCAGCTTATCCGGCAGGGTCGTATCAGCTGGCTGGAGGTGCGAGAGGTGTTAAAGAGGTTTAAAAACCACGAATAAATAATAAACTGGACGAGGAGGTTTTTTCGTGCGTATTGCTATCGGTAACGACCACCACGGTATTGAGGTTAAAAAGCTGGTCATCAAGCTGCTTACTGAAGCGGGGCATAGTTACCACGACTTCGGCTGTTATACGGAGGACGCAGTGGACTATCCCGATATCGCCGTGCAGGTGGCCGAGGCCATCGTCAGGGGAGAGTATGACCGCGGCATCCTGATATGCGGCACCGGCATCGGCATGTGCATTTCCACCAACAAGGTGAAGGGGATACGGGCGGCCCAATGCTATGACGCTTTTACCGCCAAGCGGGCGCGACTCCACAATGACGCTCAAATCTGCTGCCTGGCGGCAGAGGAAGGGAAGGCCCGTGTGGCGGCCATCCTTGAGACCTTTTTGACTACCGAGTTCGAAGGCGGCCGGCATATCGCCAGGCTGAACAAGATAAAGGAAATCGAAGAGAAGCAGTTTGGTATTAAATGATTGGTATTAATCGGTGATGCTAACAACTATCGCAAGGAGGGAGTTTATTAACCTCACCCCCTTTATCCCCCTCTCCTTACGAGGCAGGATGAAGGAGAGGGGGGAATAAATTTTGAGGGGCTAGCGCCCCCTCATACTCCCCGAGGCTGGGAAGGGATAGAACTACGGGCTAAGCCGAGGATATTACGAGGGCGGCATGGGTTGGAAAAGATAAAAAACGAAGGGGTGGGGTGGCCTGGATTCCAGCCTGCGCTGGAATGAAAAACCTTGAGAGTGATGTAAAATGGGCAAGACATTAGCGGAAAAAATACTGAGCGAAAAGTCCGGCGGGGATGCTAAAGCCGGAGATATCGTTATCGCTAAGGTAGACCTGGCTTTCGTGCAGGACACCACCGGGCCGCTGACGGTAAGGCAGTACCGGAGCAGCGGCATGGGCAAGCTGGCCAACGCCAAAAGGACGGTGCTGTTCATCGACCACGCCGCGCCGAGTCCCAACGCCAACCTCTCCAACGACCACATTTTACTGCGTGACTTCTCGCGGGAAAGCGGGTGTGTACTCAGCGACGCAGGCGATGGAGTCTGCCACCAGATAGTCGCCGAAGCTTACGCCAGGCCGGGTGACGTTATCGTGGGGGCGGACTCTCACACGGTCACGGCAGGGGGACTGGGGGCTTTCGCCACCGGCATGGGCTCGTCCGACGTGGCGGTGGCCTTCGGACTGGGCAAGAACTGGTTCCGCGTACCGGAGACGTTCAAAATAGAGGTCACCGGCGACTTCCGGAAAGGCGTTTACGCCAAAGACCTGATACTGGACCTGATAGGCAAGATAGGCGCCGACGGCGCTACTTATAAGTCGCTGGAGTTCCACGGTAGCGCCATAAAAAAGATGAGCATGAGCGGGCGTTTCACTATCGCCAACATGGCGGTGGAGGCGGGGGCTAAGGTGGGGCTTTTTGCCGCGGACGGGACGACACGAAAGTATTTAGAAGCGGAGGGGCGGGGTAATGACTATAAAACTCTCGAAGCCGACGCCGACGCTGTTTATGAAAAAACAATCAGAATCAACGCCGGTACGCTGGAGCCGACTATCTCCCAGCCGCATACGGTGGACAACACGGCTTTAGCCAGGGAGCTTAAAGGCACGAAGATACAGCAGGTGGTCGTCGGAACCTGTACCAACGGCCGTCTTGAGGACTTAGCCGTAGCCGCGAGCATTCTAAAAGGTAAGAAACCTGCCAGGGGAGTCAGAATAATTATCGCCCCGGCTTCGCGGAGAGTGTTGCTGGAAGCGATAGACGCGGGCTATATCCGGACATTCGTCGAGGCGGGAGCGATGATACTGCCATCCGGCTGCGGGCCCTGCCTGGGACTGCACCAGGGAGCGCTGGGCGACGGCGAAAGCTGCCTTTCCACGGCTAACCGGAACTTCGAGGGGCGCATGGGGAATCCCAATAGCTTTATCTACCTCGGCAGTCCGGCCACGGCAGCGGCCTCGGCACTGACCGGAGAGATTACCGACCCACGGGAGGTGATGTAAATGCTGCAGGGCAGAGCCCATAAGTTCGGCGACAGCATTTCCACCGACCATATCATACCGGGACGGTACGCGCACCTGCGCAGCAACCTGCCGGAGCTCGCCAAGCACGTCCTCGAAGACGCCGACGTGGATTTTGCGAAAAAAGTAAAGGCGGGGGACTTCGTGGTGGGAGGCAGCAACTTCGGGCTGGGGTCGAGCCGGGAGCACGCGCCGCTGGTCATTAAGATGGCCGGCGTCAGCGCGATACTCGCCAAAAGCGTCGCCAGGATTTTCTTCCGGAACGCCATCAACCTAGGCCTGCCGGTGCTGATATGCGACACTGATAGGATAAATGACGGTGACGAACTGGAAGTTGACCTTACCGCAGGTACGGTACGCGATAAGACCAACGGCAGCGTCCTGACCTTCGGGAAGATACCGGAGGTTATGTTAGAAATTCTCAACGAGGGCGGCTTAATTCCTTACATTCAAAAGCACGGGGATATTAAGGTGTAGGAGAGGAACGAAAATCCCCCTTAGTGCCCTTTTTTCAAAGGGGGAAACTGCGGTGGTGGGAAACCAGGAGCGAAGCCGAAGATGGTGCGAGGGCGGCCAGGGTGGGAATAGATATGTACGAGGGGGAGAGGCGGGGCGACACGGATTGCCACGTCGCTTCGCTCCTCGCAATGACAGAAAGAGAGAAAAATAATTGGCTTATAGAATCACACTGATACCGGGGGACGGGGTGGGACCGGAAATCACTGAGGCGACCCGGCGGGTGCTGGAAGCCACGGGGGTGGAGTTCGACTGGGAGCTGGCCTATGCCGGGGCCGAGGTCATGGAAAAAGAGGGCACTCCTCTGCCCGACTCCGTGCTGAAATCGATAAAAAAGAACAAGGTCGCCATCAAGGGCCCGGTAACGACGCCGGTGGGGACGGGTTTTCGCAGCGTTAACGTCGCCATGCGGAAAGCTTTAGACCTTTACGCCTGCGTACGCCCCTGCAAGACCTATGCCGGCGCCCCCACGCCCTATCAAGACGTGGACATCGTCATCGTGCGGGAGAACACCGAAGACCTGTACGCCGGGTTGGAGTTCGAGAAGGGGACGAAAGAAGCCGGGGAACTCATTGCTTTCATCAACAGGCAAAAGGGCGATGTTATTCGGGCAGATTCCGGCCTGAGCATCAAGATGATTACCGAACACGGTACGAGACGCATCGTTAAATACGCCTTCGAGTACGCGCGCCGGTATAAGCGCCAGAAGGTAACGGCGACGCAGAAAGCCAACATCATGAAATTCTCCGACGGACTTTTCCTAGCAGTGGCGCGGGAGGTAGCCAAAAAATACCCGGACATCGAGTTCCAGGACGCCCTCATCGATAACCTGTGCATGCAGCTGGTACGCCGTCCCCAGGAATACGACGTTATAGTAGCCCCCAACCTCTATGGCGATATTATTTCTGACCTTTGCGCGGGGCTGGTGGGGGGACTGGGGCTGGCGCCCGGGGCGAACATCGGGCAGGGGATAGCGCTCTTCGAGCCCACGCACGGCAGCGCCCCGAAATACACCGGTCAGAACCGGGTCAATCCGATGGCGATGATGCTTTCCGGAGTACTGATGCTGAGGCACATCGGGGAGGTTAAAGCCGCCGACCGGCTGGAAAGAGCCATCGCCGGCGTTATTAAAGAGGGAAAGAGCGTCACCTACGACATGAAGCCAACTCGTGACGACCCGACCGCGGTGGGGACCTCGCAGGTGGCCGATGCGGTCATCGAGAAGTTGAGTAATTCCGATTGATGTGAACCCACATTTGTGTTAGAATTTTCCCTGCTAAATAATAATGAAGGAGAGTATTAGTGGATAAGAAAGAGATACTGGAATTTATCACCAAGAATCCTATCGCCTATGTGGCCACAGCCGAAGGAAATAAACCGTACGTACGCGCCCTGGGGACCTACCGGGCGGACGAAAACGGCATCATCTTCTCCATGCAGTCGGATAAAGACGTTTACAAACAATGTATGAAAAACCCTGAAACCCAGATATGTTACTATGCCGACGGCGTCATGGTCAGAGTCAGCGGCCAGATGGAGCCGGTGGCAGACATGGAACTAAAAAAAGAAATTGCAGAAGCACGCCCCTTTTTGAAGCCAGGTGTTGAGCAGAACGGCTGGAACTACGTAGGTGTATTTAAAGTGAAGAACGCCAAGGCGACGGTGATGGACATGAAAGGCCCGCCGACCCCGACCGGCGCCGGCAAGACCTGGATAGATCTATAAGGTGATTCGATGAACACCGAGGAAAAAGACCCCGACTGTATCTTTTGTAAGATTGCCGCCGGAGAGATACCCACAGCGTTTCTCTATGAGGACGAGGATATCGTCGTCTTTCCGGATATCAATCCGCTGACGCCGGTACACCTGATGGTCATCCCCAGAAAGCACATCACTTCGCTCGCGGAAATGTCAGATAAAGATACGCCGGTGGTCGGTAAAATGACCAAGGCGGCCAACCAGGTAGCCAAGGAGATGGGACTTGCCGAAAAGGGCTACCGGCTGACCATCAACAGCGGGCCGGACGCGGGACAGGTTATTTTTCACCTCCATATGCACCTGATGGGGGGAAGACACCTGGACTGGAAGCATTGATATTTAGTGTTCTTGAGGACAACCCTCCCCCTGTATCCCCCTCCCTTTCAAAGGGAGGGGGAATGTTTTTTGAGAGGGGGCTGCGCCCCCTCTCGCTACGCACTCCCTGTCGGGGGGTGGATATAATCGCCCTTAATCCCTCTTTCCGAAAAGGGGACAACGAGTGGGGGTAAAATACTCGGTGATAAGCCGAAGATGATACGAGGGCGGTAGGGTGGGAATAGATAACACACGAGGGGTGTGGGGAAAAGGGATAAATAAGACCGGAAAGAAGAAAGCTAATCCGCTATCGTTTCTTAAGGTATTGCTGAAAATACAGCAGCCCGGCTACACTCTTGGAATCCTCAACCTTTCCCGAAGCTATCAGGGAAGGAATCTCCGCCACCGGCACTGTTACCACCTCAATACCGGGCGTATCTTCAGCGTGGAGTTGACCGGGAACGAGGTCCTCGGCTAGAAAAAGGTGTAGGTATTCGCTGCAAAAGCCCGGTGAAGAATAGAAACCGCATAACCGGGTCACTTTCCGGGGTCGAAATCCGGTTTCTTCCTGCATCTCACGTATTACCGCCGCCGGCGGGTCTTCGCCTTCATCAATACCGCCCGCCGGTATCTCCAGGATTTCTTTGCCTATCGCCTGACGGTACTGCCGCACCAGCAGGACGTTTCCCTGCGCATCAACGGCGATAGCGGCGATACAGGGGGTATGCTCGACGACTTCACGCGTACTGCGGCGTCCGTCTATCGTCCGCACCGTATCCACGCGCAGGTTCACGGCACGCCCCTCGAAAATTCTCCTGGTGGAAAGCGTCTCTTCAGTCACTTCAGGACTTCTCCCCGGCATGGTAAATCAGCGAGGTCTCATCGCAGTTGGGGAACTTGGGACAGCGAAAGCAATCGGTCCAGACCTTGCGCGGCAGCTCCATTTTATCGATATCGACGAAGCCCATTCGCTTGAAGAACTCCGGCTGATAGGTAAAGCAGAATATAGTCTTGATACCCAGCGCCTCAGCCTCTTCCAGACACGCCTTCACCAGATTAGCACCAATGCCTGTCTTCCATTTATCCTCGGCCACCGCCATCGACCTTATCTCGGCAAGGTCCGACCAGTTGACGTGCAGTGCGGCACAGGCCACCACTCGGTCACCCTCCCTGACAACCAAAAAATCGCGTATGCCTTCATACAGTTCACTCAACGGACGGGCCAGCATCTGGCCTTTATCAGCATATTCATTTATCATTTTGTGTATGTGGGGCACATCCGGGATTATAGCTTTTTCTACTGTACTCACCTTATTTTCCTCTCAATTTATCCTCCAGAGAACTGTAAAAAGACTTCCTGGAGCGAATTCTTAAAAACCTGGTTACATGGGGACTGCGCCTCACCGTGACCGTATCGCCATCAGATAGCGGCAAGTTGATATGACCGTCGATACTCAACGCTGCCGGGTGATAGGTGGTCAAACGCAGCGTGACCTCGGACGTTTCCGGCAATACCAGCGGATACGACGGGCTGAGGTGAGGAGCCACCGGCACCAGCAGTAAGTCCCGGGAATTTGGATAGATGATAGGGCCGCGGGCGGCTAACGCGTAACCAGTGCTGCCGGTAGCTGTCGAGATGATAATACCGTCGGTCTTATAGGTGGTCAATGTCTGCCCGTCAATACTGGCTTCGACCCGAATTAACCTGACGACGCCACCCCTCGCCACAATGACATCGTTCAGGCCATGAAAAACGCGGGATTCCTGACCGGAGGAGACGATACTTGCTTCAAGCATGGTCCGCTCGTCAATCCAGCCCTTCCCATCGAGGAGCGACGGCAGCTTTTTCAATGCTCCGGCAGCATCAAACTCGGTCATGAAACCCAGTTTGCCGAGATTGATACCGGTAACAGGCGTCTCCCCGGGAACGACCACCTGGACAGCGCGCAGGATGGTGCCGTCGCCGCCGACCGTCAGCAGGAGGTCGGTACCTTCCAGCCGGGGGTGGGCTTTCTCCCGGTCCCAGGCGGAACATACCCATACCGCAATACCTTTCGACTTTAAAAAACTTTCCAGTTCCCCGGCCTTTTTACGCGTGGCGGCTACTTTTGGATGATAAAGAACACCGATTTTTTTCATGTTTTTACCCGATATCATCCCCCTGATTAATTTCAGGGGAACAAGAAAAGTGTAGCAATTACCCGTTCACAGTGTCAAGCGTAATATCTATTCCACTCCGGGCAGATTGCAGACAAGGCCGGTGGGGCAGGACTCGCATTCAAGCTGGAGCGTGGTATGTTTTATATTATATTCCTTCGCCAGCACTTCGTTCACCTTCGCTAAAATATCACAGCTCTGGCTCACCATCTGGTCGGCAATGCTCAGGTGGACGCTCAAAGCATAGATACCGGAGGTAATCGTCCAGATATGGACATCATGGAGGTCTTCCACGCCGGGGACGGTT
>CAYVPT010000124.1:0-7252 GCA_964453865.1 uncultured Dehalococcoidaceae bacterium | reverse complement strand
AATTCGACCAGCTAAAAGTCCTGGGTGACATCGCCGAATTAATCAAGAAGTATGAGGGGGCTCTGGACTGGCGTTATATTACGGAAGCCGCCCGTTCCTGGGGAACCGGCGCTATTATCTATTATTCCCTCAGGAGGGCGAAAGACCTTCTCGGAGCTCCGGTACCGCCCGAGATTTTAGAAGAGCTCAAGCCAGAAGCCTGGCGGCGGTGGGCAATCGGATTCTTTTCATCTCACGAGGCTTTGCTGGCACCAACGAACTGGTCAAAGATAAGGAGCGAGACGTTAATCATCATTCGCAGCCTGATGATGAGCCGGTGTCACCAGGCCAGGCTGGTACTCGAAAAATACCGGGGTAAGGGTAAAAGAGTCGCGTGGCTGAGAGCAACTGCCTGGATAATTATCATGTGTATCTGTTCTCTGTGGCGGAATATAGCCGGGTTGGTATCCGGCAGGATGTGGCCGGGAAGCTAAAGAAGAATTGTTTTCAGTTTAAATATCTTGGAATCTCTGGTCCATTCTACGTAGAAACTACCTGTCTTTCCGGAAGGTTGACTATACGACTGACCTCAATTCCTTTACACTCGACTTGTTACTGTTGAAATCATTGTACTCGGCCAGGAAACGGGCAATATCTTCCTGACGGAACCTGCGGTCGCCGCGGCGGGTAATACGATAAGATTTTAGGATACCCTGGTCGCTCCAGCGCCTGGCAGTATTGACATGGATATTCAATAGACTGGCCACATCCTTGACCGTCAACATCGGTTTCAATTCATCTTGAAGTAACATTACCTAACTCCTCTATGATTTAACTACCTAATATTAATGTTAGAAAAATAGTGGTAAACAACCGGTAAAAATAATGATACGCGGTATAAACAAACTGTAAATATTAAAGACCGTCTACCTCTAGCTTGTCCTGAGTATCAATTCTTACCACTTTCTAACGCTTTGCTAACCAATATGACAACTAGAACGATATATTATTTAATAAACAGCGAGGAGCATATTTCTACTATATTCCAGCTTGGTGTGTACCAGCCAGAACCGGAAGAAGCTATGGTTCTATTAGAAGAAAGAAAGAAAGTCGTATTATCGGACGCTAATATCGTCAATCTGCAGATAGGTGATATTTACTGTGCTTTTCGCTGCCAGGACGATGAAATCTGTAGCCGGATGCGGCAGTTGTACGATGCTTTTATTACGGAGCAGCCGCCCGATATTACCGTAGAACTGGAAGCAACTGACCGGTTGAGCCCGAAGGACTTATACAAGGCTCTTTACAGGACAAAATATATCCACAAAGAGGACAAGAAGGGGAACCGTTTCCGCACTACGAGCAAAATTGTCGCCGGTGAGTATGACCTGAAGAACCGGATCATTAAAATTGTCGGAGAGAGAAGCTTGGTGAACCCGGATCTGGAAATCAACCATCTTAACAGATTGCTCTCACTGGCCTATTATTCGGCCTGCAAGGCGAAATACGGTGACATCCCCCCGCAAATGCTGGTTCATGCCGCGGGTATACTGCGCCACGGACAGGTATGGCTGTTTACCGGTCCCAGCGAGGTCGGAAAGACAACCGTCGCCTCTCTCTGCCGGGAACAGGACGGGGAAGTAATTAACGATGAAATACTGCTGGTCTCGCCGTCCGCTGATGACAACAGCGTCAGCGTTCGCAGCGCCCCTATCCTCGGAAAATTTACACCACAGCGTATAATTACCGGGCCTTTACGCGGTATCTTCATGCTTAAGCAAAGCCACCGGACATTTATCCGCTGCCTTGACAGGACCAAAGCATATTTGAAATTAATGCGTCAGATAATTACTCCCGCCTATATCGGCCAGAGCAACAAAAGGGCGCTGCTTTCTCTGATAGCCGACTTCAGCAACGAGATAACCGGGAGAGTGCCGGTATATGAACTTGAGTTTACCCTGGATGGAGAATCACTCTGGCAGGCCGTAGGTGAACTCGAGGGAGCGAAAGTATAAAGGAGCCGCAATGATATCAAACAATATTTCACAAGCCGAAGACGTAATCTGGCGCCGCGTCGGCGACGATATAGTAATAGTCAAAGATGACGGGCTATCATTGCATGTGCTGAATAAAACAGCCGCATTAATCTGGGATACCTGCGACGGACAGTGCGGAATCGACGAAATCACGACACATCTTTGCCAACGTTTTGAGGTATCTCACGAGGAAGCCCGCGAGGATGTTCAGGAAACCGTAAAAAAACTGACGAAACTCGGTGTTTTAAGACATAACATGAAATTCAGTTTAAAGTAAGGCTATTAGCAATAAGAAATTTCGACAGCCGAAAAAGGAGGTGAGAATATGAAAGAACCTTACATCCGACCCGAAGTAAAATCAGAGAAACTGGAACCCGAAGCCCTGGCGAATCCAGGCAGTCCGGCCGGCTACACCGGCAATGGTGGCGGTTGTGGGGACGACCGTTGCGGTTAGAGCAGGTACAGCTTTAGCCATATAGTTATTTAGATATCTGCCAAGATTTTCGGCTGTATATCTTTATAAAAGGGGGAGGGGCCATGTCTCCTCCCCCCTCCCCCTTATGTTTCCATCCATCCTCATCTGGTATATCTTTTCCTTCATTAAGTACCCTTGACGGTATTATTTCCTGGCGTCCCCGGAGGGACTCGAGCTACGAGACAAATATACACTCAGGTAGTGGTTTTTCTTCGCGAAGATTTCTCAGCTTTGACCTCCCCGTTCTCTCTGGTTAATTATGCAGCTGATTTCAATTGAACAGCCGCATTTTCTATATTCAACCCAAGTGCAACCAAATTCAATCTGAATATATTTACAAATAATAATTTTCAGATAATGTTTGAGTAATCCACTGAAAATTCCACCTCCTCCAGATACCAGCCCGTCGGTAAAAAAGGTGACAGATGATTTCAGATAGTATACATTTAACAGAGAGTTCTCGAAAAGGAGGATAGAAAATTGAGTACATGGCATGATTATCTAAAAGAACAGGGGCACGCGCCGGATTGGCCGTATCCCGTTCGCTACGATGAGGAGCAGGAAATCGATGCCGACGTCTTGGTTCTCGGCGGCGGTATCGCCGGCTGCTGGGCGGCTATCAGCGCCGCCAGACAGGGATTGAAGGTGGCTCTGGTAGAAAAAGGCGATACTATCAGGAGCGGCGCCGGAGGTCCGGGATGCGATCACTG
Source organism: uncultured Dehalococcoidaceae bacterium (assembly GCA_964453865.1). Classification (GTDB taxonomy): domain Bacteria; phylum Chloroflexota; class Dehalococcoidia; order Dehalococcoidales; family RBG-16-60-22; genus CAYVPT01. The sequence continues at coordinate 4,052 of CAYVPT010000124.1, read as the reverse complement.
GTGTAACGCCCCGGCGAATCCCCTGTCCAACGTGAATCCGGATGAATGGGCAGCACACATGGCCGAGCGGCCATATAGCAACGGTATCGGCATCCAGGTACAGTGCCGCGAGAACTGGGATACCCTGCAGGAAATGGAACAGATGGGCGGTAAAATCAGGGATACCGGTGACGAATATGTTGGCGCCACAGGCCGGGACGAAAAATCCAAGCTCATGCTTTCTCCACGCTACGGCTGGACGCACAGCTATCTCCCCGGTGCCGGGAAAGAAAATGCTTTTATAAAATCCGCTAAAGACGAAGATATAAGGACCAACGTGGTGATACGGGTCTGGGGTTCTACTTTCAAACCCGCCTTAAAAAAGGAATGCAAGCGCCTGGGTGTCAAGATTTTCGACCGCGTTATGGCGACCGGCCTGCTCACCGAGAAGGGAGAACAGGGCGCCAGGGTGGTGGGGGCCACCGGTTTCAACAACCGTACCGGCGAATTCATGATTTTCAAATCGAAATCGACTATCCTGGCTACCGCCGGTGGCGGCTCCATATGGTTGATTTCTACCGAACTGGGCGGCTACTCCAACATGATGTCCCGCACTATTACCGGCGACGGCACCGTTATTGCCTGGAAAGCCGGCGCTGAACTCACCAAGATGGAAGGCACCGGAGTACTGCGCATCGCCACCGGTTTAAAGCACAAGTGGTATACCGGGGCAGGCGACGCCAGCTACGAGAACGTGCCTCTCGTCGATGCCAACGGTAAAAGACTGCCCCTTCCCATACAGGGCTGGGTGGATGCCGGAGCCATGGTCCCGTCCCCCCAGGTCGAGCAAGCCATCCGCGAGGGTATCCAAAAAGGTGAGTACGCGCTGCCGTTCTACGGTGATTTCCCATCCATGCCCGATGTCGAGAGAAAGGCTACCTGGAATCTGATGCTGGGAGAAGAGTCCACGACGAAAATCATTATCGATACTTTTAACAAAGCCGGCTATGACGAGAGCCGGGACCTGCTCCAGAGTTATAAATTTATCGAGGGAAACAGCCTGCCGCAGTGGGGTGAGCCGGGCTATGGCGGCGGCCTGGTGGTCGACTGGAACCTGAAAACCACTCTCGACGGACTGTATGCCGCCGGAACACAAACGTTTGCCCCCGAGGACCACAGCTACGCGGCGGCCACCGGCAGGTATGCCGGCAGGAAAGCCGCGGACTACGCCCGGGAAGTCGGCGAACCCCGGATATCCCGCGAACAGGTCGACCGCGAGAAAGCCCGCGTTTATGCACCGGTCAAACGCAGCAGCGGCATGGAGTGGAAAGAGCTGCACGCCGGTATCGCCAGGGCTATGCAGTACTATGTCAGCGAATTCAAAACCGAGTCCCTTCTTAATATGGGGCTTAATGCCCTGCAAAAAATCGAGGACGAATCTGTACCGTTACTGTACGCCCTGGACCCGCATAAACTGATGCGCAGTATTGAAGATACCAGTCTTTTGACTTACGCAAAAATAATTATTCATGCCCAACTGGCCCGCAAGGCCAGCAGTATGATGCTTGGTCTCCAGAGGATAGACTATCCGGCCATAGACCCGCCGGAATGGAACAAGTTTATCACCATTAAACTGGAAAACGACAAGGTGAAAATCGGGGAACTGCCGCCGACCTTCTGGGGCGACATGAAAAAACAGTATGAAGCCTACAATAAAGACTATACCGGCGTATACAAGGAGAAATAATTAGTTTTATCGGTTTTTTACTTTAGATAAACCGTTTTTGGGAGGAAAAGATGTCACAGGGAAAAATAACCGCCATGCCTAATGTTACCACCCCGAACAAGCCGGTCACTTTCAATACCGATATCTGCAACGGGTGCAATCATTGCGTAGAGGTTTGCCAGATAGACGTTTATATACCCCACCCCGAGAAAGGCAAACCACCGATTATCCTGCATCCTGAAGAGTGCTGGTACTGCGGCTGCTGCGTGAACGATTGCCCCCGTCCCGGGGCTATCACGTTCAACTGGGCGCTGCAGCACCGGGGGTACTGGAAAAATAAGGCTACCGGAGAAGTCCACCAAATCTAACCGTATTCTTGACGGCTGGTGAACGGTTATGCTTTTTTTGAGTTAATCAGAGGTGCATAAACAGGAACTATCCACGCGGGCCCGGCTTTGGTATGACACCATTGGGATCAAAAGCTTCATTAATCTTCCCCAGCCAGAAAGGGTAATTTGACATACGCGGTCCGACCACATCGGGCGGCAAACCCATGGGCACGGCGAAGCAGCCTTCCAAAGCCCTCATATTTGTCTCTTTTCGCCATTCTGCTGCAGCCTCTACCGCTCCGGGGGCTTCAGTAGCCCGGTAGAATATCTCCGATTTCCCGAGATGTCCGTGCTCGACACCCCACCCGAAACACCCGAAAAAGGCGGCGCCGTCATCCACTGCCAGGCCTTTTTCTATCGCACCACCCTTTCTCTGACCGGCTTCCTGCAGCCACTTCATTGTCAGGTCTCTTTGACCCATAACGGCAAAGCCACCCCAGCTTGCTTTTCCGAACCGGAATGTCTCCCTGATAGAGGCGCTGACCCTGATGCACTGGCATAACAGAGTCCCGGCAATTTTGGGGTCCTCCACCGGTTTCAGGGACTCACCATCGGCTTCACTGACAATTTGATGTAATACCTTTTTATTGTATTCAAACTCCTCCGGAGAGTGACCACCGATTATCACCAGAAAGCCGGGCCCCTTCACTTCCTTCCTCAGTCGCTCGAAGGTTGCCACGTCTTCCTCATTACTCGTGGTGATATTCGAAGACACCATAGCCATATTAAAGCACATTACCTCGTACGATACTTCACTCTCGCCTATCTTGAGTTCCGCCTGGTACATTTTCTCGGCTGTCGGGAAGCTGAAATACCGCACCATCAGGTTCGACGGTATCTCGCTCAGGGTGTAATGCGGTGATACCCCTTCCAGTGGAAATTCCGTGGGTCCCGGCCAGGGATAGACCTTCTGGGCTGCCCTGGTCATGACACCGGGTGTTAAGCCCGGCGGTACCGTGCCGCTAATCATAGCCCTTAAAGACGGACCCGGCCCGTCACCGCAGAACCACTCATCCGAAGAACCCAACGAACCCAGCCTGAGTATATCCCCGGCAGGAGTCACCCATTCCACCGCCAGATAATTACGGTCGTCACCGCTGGTAGTCTGGTCCATATGCCCGTGGCCCTTGAGCATCGCCGAGCCGTTGGACCCGGCCCCCTTTATGTTGCAGTTCAAGCCCCTTTTCATGAGTTCTGCCTGCAGCTGGGAATTGATAACGTAAGGTTCTACTACGGCATACATGTTTTTCTCATTGATTTCAATGATGCGGTTCATCCGCCTCAGGTCTAAAAGGATAGAATCTTTAGGAAGCATTCCACCCCAGCCCGAAGATATCGCCCCAAAATGCAGTTTGTGTTTATTACACAACTTGACTACCGCCTGGACTTCCTCTGTATTATTAGGGAGGACTACGGCTCCAAACTCAATGTTGTAATACGCCGGCATTATGACCGGGTCATTACAGATATTTTCCTCTCCCACCACATCCTCTAATTCCTTATACACTTCCTTGCTTAATGCCATGATTCATTATCTCCTATATTCATTCATTACGTATACTTTTTTAGAAGCACAGTCTCCCCGGGTTCATAATATTTTCCGGGTCCAATATCGTCTTTACCTTTTTCAGGGCGTTTACGGTGGCGGCATCACGGTTCATCACGGTACTCGCACTTTCGCCGTAGGGTCTTGAGAAGAACGCGCCCTGTGCCAGCAGAGCCTTCACGGCTGAGTTGGATAATTCCTTAACCCGGTTTCGCTCACTCGGATTTGCGGGGTCGTAAAAAAGATTGAACTCGCAGTGGCAGCTGGTACCCTGTACCATCGGCTGGATATATACACCCATATCCGAGGTGGGGTAGTCGGCTTTCTCCGCCAGTTCATACATCGCCCCGATGAACGCTTCGAGCTTATCATTGATGGTTAAAAAGAATATGTCCTGGCAGGCCCCTTTATA
>CAYVPT010000123.1:0-7295 GCA_964453865.1 uncultured Dehalococcoidaceae bacterium | reverse complement strand
GGGAGAGTCGAACTCCACCTGAAACAATGCTTGAATGGTTAATTGGATTCGTTCCTATGCCTACCCTACTATAGCCATTTATCCCACCTTTTTACGAGGTTATATCTGGTATCGTTTTCGGTGGGTAGGTCACTAGTAAGCTGTAAAACTCGTCTACGCCACTAGCTTGAGCCGGGCGAATAGCTCTCCCACCGCCCCCAACTACCAAACCACTCTCCTAGACCAAGGTCAGTGGGTTTACAGGCCGGAGGAACCAGAGACTCGTAAACCTGTCTGGCATAGGCCTGACACCTGGTGAAGCCTCTGACAGACTTGGCGTAGTTGCATACTGATTCGTTACCTTTTGTTTTCTGGGCAAGAACCAAATAATAATCCCCCTTCTGGCACTCGGCCGCGGCCTTATTGAATATCGCATCCAGCGGTGCGTAGGGAACGTCCCAGTAGGTCAGCTTCCGCAGTTCTTTATTGGCATAATATAGATCGTATTGGGCTCGCTTTTTAGCTGCGGTTACAATATCTTCCGGACTTGAAGCAAGCCGAAGCTCGAAGAAGGTGTGGGTGGCCGCTATTTGAAAGAAGCTGGACCCAGCTGTAAGTTGCTCGGCTCGCCGGGTGGCAATATCCGTGCTCAGGTGCGATCTTTCAGTTAATCGCTCAACGTGCCTGTCGAGAGGGCCTGTACATAGATAATATAATCCCTTATCGCCATTATCAGGCAGCATTATACCAACCCTTTGGTTGGCCAGGTGACCTATGTGCGTGTTCCAGTCTACCCCAAGGACCTTATATATCTGGGTCGGAACCTCGTCCAATATAGGATAAACTCGCTGGGTAGGAAAACGCAACATCATCTTGACGAAGTCCATGTCTACCTTGCCGTGGTAATTGTGGAGCGCGTTCCACATATACAGGCATCTTCCCACCGAGTTCATGTCGCTCGGGTTCCAGCCCCCGTGAGGATAATAGTCAAGGGGCCACCCGATCATGTTTTTCAGGAACGGTTTCAACGACTCGTCCAGACAGTTATTGGTAGCATAAAGGAAATCTTGTTCGCCGTGGTCACCGGCCCGTCTGACAACCTTAGGGTCCCGGCATTCAAGAACAAAAGCATCGCCACTTATATCTGCCCAGAGGCCAACTGCACGCGTGCCGCGGGGATAAACTAACTCCATTGTCAAAGCATCAGTGGCATTACTGGCAAACCTCAGAGTGTGTTGTATTTGAAGGCTAAGCGGAACACTGTAATCCCGCTTTTCGTTACCAAGAGTAGCACAACCGCCATGATGGACATAAACCAGGCCTTTACTGTTCATGGCGGGATGACTGCTGCCCCCAGGGCAAAGGCCGAACTTGATAATACGAGGTACGTTCATTCCGATGATGTAATTATTACCTGTCTCAGGGAGGCAGATAATGACGGATTGAAAGCTGGTCATCGTGTCACTTATACCAACGCCAATAAGCCTGCCATCCTTGGTACAGCTTCCCCAGGCGGCAAAACCGCTGCACTCATTTAATGGCAGTTCACTCTTTTGGCTTTCGGAAGGTTCAGATCCAGGGAGTGTCAAAAGGCTCTTTTCAAACTCTTCCGTACAAAAATCCGCCAGCACTTCCTCGTACGATAATTTAACACCGGCGTCGGTTGCCCCGGCAGCCATACCCCGGAACATATCTATGAATTCAGGTGTATGCTTCTTCAGGTGCCACTGGTAGGCCTTCAGAGCAGAGGTTTCCGCTCTGGTAAGTTTGCACTGTACATTTTTCAGGACCCAGGGACCAAATATCTGATTAATCTGCTGGACATACTGGTAGCCCATGTCATAATCCGAGCCATGCAGAACTAATACCACAGCAACATTTGGAATCAATGGTACCCCGCCTTCATAAGATATTTCAAGTTGAAAAGTAGACTTTTTCATTAGTACTTTTACCTTTCTTTCGTACTATTATGATCTACCCCCCAGTAGTGATACTATTTGTTACCTCGTTAAATTTACAGAAATATAGCTTGAAGAGCTGAAGGTTGGTATCTCAAAGAGCTATGAGGTCGTACCTGATTATATTCCCTTCGCCACTGCTTTATCAAGACCACTACCTTGCCAACAAGAGAATCGAACTTCACCTGAAACACGATATATCGAAATGTGGCTAGTTAGTGACCTCGCTATTTAAGCACCTCAACTTATTTAACAAATAGTCATTAAGTAAAATCAGAAGAACTAGCTAGTTTATCAGCCCCTCCCCTCACTGGCTGACAATGTTAAAAACAAGCACATTTTCTGGACTTTTTAAGATTTTGATTTACTCCTAAATAACTAATCAGCGAAAAGCGATAAAAGTTACATATGAATGTATTGACTTTTATTAAAATATTTGTATACTAAATAATTACCTAAATCAGCGAACACGATAAAAGGAGGTAAACATGACAGTTGACCAGGTTACGGAACATAAATTGAACAATCTCAGAATCTGGAACATCGTTGTAGGGTTGATACTTGCAGTCCAAGCTGTAGTTATGGCAGTACTTACCAACAATTTCTCTCTGCCGGTAACGGCCACATTCATGGAAGGAGCTCCCGGCAGCCCTGCAACACTTCACCACATATGGGATATCCAGACTGGTTGGGGTGTTTTCGCTTTCATGGCCATTTCCGCCCTAGCCCTTCTGACCATAGCATCCCCCTGGGTCTTTCCCTGGTATAAGCGTAACCTGCTCCAGAACAAAAACTACGGCCGCTGGATAGAGTATTTTTTCAGCTCTTCGATTATGATCGTGCTTATTTCACAGATATGTGGCATCAGCGACATTGCCGCTCTACTGGCCATCTTCGGCATCAATGCGTGCATGATACTTTTCGGTGCGTTACAGGAAAAATACGAAAAACCTGGTAAACCGAGCTGGCTGCCGTTCTGGATGGGGAGCTTTGCCGGCATTATTCCGTGGATTGCCATCGCTGTTTACGTTGCAGCGCCGGGCTTAAGCGTTTCTCCGCCCGGATTTGTCTACGGCATCATTGTATCGCTCTTTATTTTCTTTAACTGCTTCGCTATCAACATGGTCCTGCAATACAAGCAGGTGGGACGCTGGCGCGTTTACCTCTTTGGTGAAAAGGTATACATTTTATTAAGCCTGACGGCTAAAGCGCTGCTCGCCTGGCAAGTATTCGCCAACGTACTGGTGTTGAAATAGTATTTATAGAAATCGACCATTTACTGTTATCTGAGAGCTCCCGGAAGGAGAAAACGATGACGGTACAGGTTATTACAGACAGCACTTCCGATATATCCCAGGACACGGCAGAGAAATTAGGAATCAGGATAGTGCCGATATACGTACGTTTCGGCGATAAAGTCTACCGGGACGGCGTAGATATTGATAGCGACACTTTCTTTGAAAAGCTGTTGACTTCGCCGGTACATCCCGCCACGTCACAACCGACGCCCGAAGATTTCGAAAGTGTTTACCGGGAATATTGTAAAGATGCTGACGGTATCGTCTCCATCCATGTTTCCTCCCGGATAAGCGGAACGTATAATTCCGCGATGATTGCCAAAAAAATGCTGGCCAGTAATTGCCCGATTGAGGTCATAGATTCCAGGTTCAATTCCGGGGGTCTGGCATTGGTTACTATGACTGCCGCCAGGCTGGCCCGAGCTGGTGAAAGTTTCCCAGTGATTTTGGATGAAACCAGGAAGAGCATCGACCAGATACACATGTTCGGTGTCTTTAACACGATGAAGTATCTGGCCAGGAGCGGCCGGGTTAATCGGGGGATCGTGGCCGCCGCCGGAATTCTTAATGTCAAACCTCTCCTGACCTTCCGCGACGGAGAAGTGATTAGAGCCGGCCTAGTACGCAGTATCGCCCGCGGCGTGGACCGGATTTGCAAGTTCGTAGAAGAAAAACGCTATATCACTGAGATGCTAATCATTCACAGTGCTATACCTGAACAGGCTGAAAAGTTGAGGGGACGCCTAGGACAATTTTTCCCAATAGAGAAAATTAATATCATGAAATTAGGTGCCGGTCTCGGAGTTCACGGTGGGCCTGGAGTATTATTAGCGGCCGTTCGCGTAAGCTAAGGAGAAATACGATGCAGAGGAGTAAAGCTATGGGTACACAGCAGTTGATCTTATTGATAATTAATGTTCTCGGGGGAACGGCGGTAATCATAAGCTACATATATGGATTCAAAGGCCAGGTGGGTGGAGCTAATGTACTCTGGGGCAATGTATCCGTAAGTATCAGGCCTTTGTATTTTGTTTCCATGATTATTTCTGCAGTCAGTTATTTCGCGTTTATTTATTACATCCTTTTTAAAATCGACCCGGCAGCATCGAATATAAGTTATTATCTTTTTTATGCCATCTTCCTTGTGATCTTAGTAGCCTCCGCCTTCTGGATGCCGTTAACAAACGTGTACGTGAGTAATCATGGCACTGGTATATGGGCGGCAGTACGTAGCGTCCTGGCACTGGTAGCTTTAGGTTCTATTGCTTTAGTATGGGCATTGCTGGCATTACGCCCGGACACACGGGGAGTTGCCTACTGGCTGGCTGTAGCAGGGGCGGGATACTTCGCTTTTCATACAACCATTCTTGACGCGATCATCTGGGCGGCTTATTTTAAATAACATTCACCAGCACGGTTTGTAAATCATTCTTACAATGGTTGCTTAGAGAATATGGGGCGCTTTAATCCGAATAAACTACACGTTTCATATTTAAGCGGAACGGCATCGGCGAATATGACAATTCCCAGACGTTATACGCTGACGCACTCCGATAGAACGGGAGAGCTTTTTCTCTCTATAGGTAGTCAATATGATACGAAGATGATTTCCAAGTTATATACCAGATTGATGAGAGACGAGGTGCTTGCCGAGCTTGTGAATAACGAAGGTAGCTTCGAATTCAGAGTGCACTGCCATGTTAGCGGAGGCTTCATTGTAGGTAGCGCCGGCTGGCGTTATAATATCTTCCGCTCTGAATTACCGCTTGCGTTAGAAGCTATCAGGTACGGTGATAGGGCCGTGTTTGAACAGAATCCGGAGCTTGACCATATCCCGGTATGCATACACTTTCATTCCCGTAAAAAACGATATAATATCGTTGAGCCGTGGGGGACTCTGGCTGACTTTGCGAGCGGAGGGCAATTATCTGACTCGAATTGAATACGAAGTACTCGGTCGTATATTAAAAACATAAATCGAAAATCTTGGAGTCCAAATAACAACTATGTACGAATCTAAAGAGAGAAAATTCGAATGCACCGGTGCTTCAATCAGTGCTGAACAGGTGAGCAAGAGATTCGGAAAGGTGCAGGCTCTTGATAAGCTCAGCCTTAAAGTAGACCCCGGTACAGTATTTGCCTTGCTTGGCCCGAACGGCTCGGGGAAAACAACCATTATGCGTATCCTGACTACGTTGCTCAGACCGGACTCAGGAACCGCTCACATAGGAGAATATGATGTTATATATGAGGCGCAATCGGTACGTTCGATTATCGGCCTTGCCGGCCAGTATCCAGCAGTGGATGAGAACCTCACCGGTAGAGAAAACCTCGAGATGATCGGTCAACTCTACCACATAGGCAAACAAAAGGCTCGTAAGCGAAGTGATGAATTGCTGGAGATCTTTGAACTGATTGACGCCGGCAATCGCAGAGTCAAGACCTACAGCGGTGGCATGCGGCGCCGGCTCGATCTGGCAGCAACGCTGGTGGCGAATCCACCTATTCTGTTCCTGGATGAACCGACAACTGGCCTTGATCCACGCAGTCGTATAGGACTCTGGGAGATCATCAGTCAGCAAGCTAAAAGCTGCAATACCGTATTCCTGACAACACAATACCTGGAAGAAGCTGACCGTCTTGCTAACAAAATCGCCATTATGGATAACGGCAGTGTTATTCGCGAGGGTTCTCCTCAGGAATTGAAAGATTGCTGCGGCGGAGATACCCACGTCAAAATTAAATTAACGGATCGCTCCAGAACACTTGAAGCTGTTGAGGCCCTTCGTGAACTTGGTAAAGAAAATGTTTATGGAGATCCAGAGACGGGAGAAGTCAGTTTAACGGCGGGAGGGGCTTCGATATTGGCGGACGTCGTACGCCGTATGGATGCAGCAGGAATAATCCTGGCCGAACTAGGACTCAAACAGCCGACTCTTGATGATGTATTTCTGGCAATCACCGGTCACACCACAGAACAGGAAAGCGAAGGTAAGGAAGGCCCGATAGAAGGGCTTAAGGCTAAATAGATGAGCTTTAAAATCAGTAACACGATATCCGATATCATTGTCATGACTCGCCGTGACATATTGCGGTACGTAAGACTACCGCAGCTCCTTGTTTTCAATGCCATGCTCAATATCGTGCTGCTTCTTCTGTTCAACTATGTCTTTGGCGGTGCTATCAACACCGGCGGAATAAAATACGTTCAATATTTCCTGCCAGGTTTTCTCGCGCAGACAGTCGTTTTCGGTTCAACCCAAACGAGTGTTGGTATAGCCGAAGACCTATCCAAAGGCTTGATTGACCGCTTCCGCTCTTTACCCATGGCTCGTTCCGCCTTCCTAACGGGGCGTGTTCTGGCCGATGCGGTGCGCTATGCCATCTTAATCGTGCTCATGATTATTGTCGGTAGTGCTATCGGGTTTCGGTTTGAGAACGGCGTCGGCCCGGTCATTGCCGGAATAGCCTTGATAATATTATTTGGTATCGCCCTTACATGGGTGGGCGTATTTATCGGGATATCCGTTAAAGATACCGAGACAGCACAGGTCGCCGGTTTTGTCTGGGTATTCCCTCTTGTCTTTGCCAGTTCCCTTTATGTCCCTATAGCTACTATGCCTTCATGGTTACAGGTCTTCGCCAATATTAATCCGGTTACTCCTATGGTTGATACCATAAGAGCGCTCTCGCTGGGAATGAGCGTATCTTCATCACTATGGAAGATATTGGCCTGGGAAGCGGCGATCATCCTCGTGTTTCTTCCCCTTGCTCTCCATCGTTACAGGCTTCTAACGCAATAACATATTCGTTATAGAATGAGTCGGTTAGAAACCTTGAAATCTGGGCTCATCACTAATTTGAAAAGATGGAAACTCGAGTGTTGACATTTCCTTACAACATCAAAAATAAGTATTTCGTGTGGTGGCAACATAAGCTTGAAATGCGACCTGTAAAGAATTATGAAGCATCCGGGAATTTACCGAGCTCATTTTGCATCTAAATGATAATACCGTACAAGATAAGAGACTTTATCACGAATCAGGCGAAATGAAAACGT
>CAYVPT010000122.1:0-7380 GCA_964453865.1 uncultured Dehalococcoidaceae bacterium | reverse complement strand
CGGTGCGATAGCCGCCGTTCTGGCCCTGATGGGTGCTTTTGCAAAATCATCCTGATATCACGATATTCCAACAATAGTAAAAAAGAAACACCACGGTTGGCTGCCCCGGTAAATATTTGAAAAATATTCCTCTCCCCTCTTGCAAAGAAGGTGAATCTTTGCTAGTATTGACGTACATCGAGTGTCTAAGTAAATACAGCGGATGAGGTAAGTGCCATGGTATCAAGAAACGATTTAGTAAAAGGCAGCTCCAGTTCCCTTCTCCTCAGTTTACTGGAGGAGCAGGCGATGTACGGTTACCAGATAGTCAAGGAACTGGAGGCCAGGAGCCAAGGCTATTTCAAATTTAAAGAAGGGACCCTTTATCCGGCCCTGCACCGCCTGGAAAAAGCGGGCCTGATTACCGGAAAATGGCAAATGTTGCCCAACGGACGGCAAAGACGTTATTACTATATTACCGCCAAGGGACAGGCCAAGCTGGCCGAGGAAAAGACACAATGGCAGGATTTCCTGACTGCCGTGAAACTAATACTCCAAACGGGACCATCAAATATGTACCAGGATTGATGTTATGACACCGGATATAATTCAATATCTGGAGAGCATCAGAGGCAGCGCCAAGCTCGGACCTTCCGAGGAAACCGGGGTCATGAGCGAACTCGAGATGCATATCGAAGACAGGCTCCAGGAACTTACCGATGCCGGCCTTACCGAAGAAGAAGCCATGGCTACCTGCCTGGGACAAATGGGCAACACCAAATTAATAGCCAGCAGTATATACGAAACGTACAGTCAGGGCAGCTGGAAACAGGTAATGCTGGCCTCCATGCCTCACCTCCTTTTCGGGCTGCTGTTCGTACTAAACTGGTGGCATTACCCCGGCTGGCTATCGATAGTGCTGCTGTTTATACTGGCAACGACGGTTTACGGGTGGTGGCACGGTAAACCAACCTGGCTATTCTCATGGCTGGGTTATTCGCTGCTGCCGGTACTGGCTGTCGGTTTGTTATTACTCTATTTACCCAAAGGATGGTCGCTGCTAGCGCTGCCCATCTACTTCCCGCTGGCAATCTGGTGGCTCTTCCGTATAATCGTCCAGACTACCCGGAGAGACTGGCTGCTCAGCACCCTGATGCTGTTGCCCCTGCCCATTATCATTGGCTGGTTCCTGGCTGTTTCATCTTCAGGGAGATTCACCGAGTACAGTCTACAGCGTGTTTACTATTTTGCCCCCTGGATCGGGCTCAGTTTCATGATACTGGCAGCAACTATCGCGGCTTTTATCCGCCTGCGGCAGCGCTGGCTGAGAGTCGGCCTACTGGCAGTGTCCGGTTTGTTCACGCTTACCCTGGTCGTTTACTACAGCACCGGCCAACTCAATACCCTCACTTTCCTGGGACTCGTCCTGGTAATGTGGGGTTTATTCCTGGCTCCTCCTCTTCTGGAACGATACCTCATAAAACACGGACGGTTATTGCCCGGGAGGAAAAAGAGCGGCATCCGGCCCGGCCCCGAACAACCGGCCTGAATAGCCACTCTTCGGAGGTATGTCTACGAAAAAGGTGACCATCGTCACGGATAGCATCGCCTGCCTTACCAAAGAGCTGGCAACCGAATATGACATTGAAATTATACCGATTAATTTTTATGCCGGCGGCAAGCTATACCGGGACTGGGTGGATATAGCCCCCTCCGAGGCGTACGAACTCTTTCTCCAGGACCCCGATTCCTTTAAGAGTTCGGCAGCTTCGCCGGAGGACTGTCTCCAGGCTTATCGCGTCGCCAGCCAGAGAGCCCGGAGCATCGTCTGTATCACCGTCTCCGCCAAACTGAGCATGATGAATAATGCCGCGAGCAAGGCCAAAGAGATGGCGGCAACCGAGTTCCCTGATACTGTTATCGAGGTTATCGACTCGCTGACAGCCACCCCATCCGAAGGAATGGTAGCGTTAGCCGCCGCCCGGGCCGCCGCCGAAGGTAAAGACTTACCGGGAGTAATCAGCGTAGCTGAGACAACCAGAGAGAAGGTTAACGCTATTGTGTTTCTGGATACGATAAAACACGTCTACCGTTCCGGGCGCATACCCAAAATAGCCTCCCAACTGGGTTCGGCGCTGAATATAAAACCGATACTTACCATTTCCGGAGTTGTTAACTTCGCCGGAATGGCGCGGAACCGGCGGCATGGGATCGAGCGCGTCCTCCAGATGATGCGGGACAGGGTGGGTAACCGTCCCATACACGTCGCCTTGATGCACGCCTATGCCCTGGAAGAAGCCGAGAAATTAAAGGAGCGGGTTGCCGCTGAATTTAACTGCATCGAGCTGTGGCTATCCGAATTCAGTCCGGTCATGGGCTATGCCTGCGGCACGGGAACGGTGGGAGTGGCCTTTTACCCTGAAGATTAAAGGAGCGACGTTTGGTCATTAATATAATCGCCTCCATTGTCATCGGATACCTGCTGGGGGCAATCCCTTTCGCGTATATCATTGCCCGTACTAAAAAAGGAATCGATATTCGGCAGAAAGGCAGCCGCAATGTCGGCGCCCTGGCGGTATGGCGGGAGGTCGGACCGGGCTTCGGCATAATCGCCCTGGCCGCCGACGTGGGTAAAGGCGTACTGACCGTATACGTCGCCAAGTGGCTGGGACTTGATTTAATCTGGATATGCGTTGCCGGGTTCGCCGTTGTGGCGGGGCATAACTGGCCCGTCTTTCTGAAATTCCAGGGCGGCAAGGGTGCTTCACCCATCATGGGAGTGCTGCTGGCTTTTATGCCCGTCCAGTTCGCCATCGGCCTCGGCATTGCCATACTCATCGTCATACCCACCAGCAATATCCGGCTGGGTATGATCGGACTGGCCTGTATACCGCTGATTGCCTGGCTCTTTGATAAACCTGCGGAGTACATATATTATCCCCTGTTTCTCATTATCTTCCTCGCCGTTTATACCTTAATGGGTCTTAAGGCAGAACTTGCCAGAGGGGGAGAGAAAAAGGGGCTGATAGTGGACAAGAAATACACTTTCTGGCAGACCAGGAAGAATGGATGAAAGCAGTTTTATGCAGCAGGAAGTAGCTATTGTTACCGACACCACTGCCTGCGTGCCCCAGGAACAGGTGGATAAATATAACATCGAGGTAGTGCCGGTACAGCTTATTATAGGCGATAAAGCCTACCGTGACGGGATAGATATTACCCCCACCGAGTTCTACGCGCTTTTACGCCAGGCGAAGAAAACGCCCACCACCTCCAGTTCCTCGCCCAGTCCATACCTCGAATCCTACCGTAAAGCCAGCTTGAGGTCGGAGAATATTCTCTGCCTTACCGAGCCGTCCAAGTTCAGCGCTATGTTCGACTCTGCCAACGTTGCCGCGGATATAGCTAGAGAAACGCTCCCTGATGTTACCATCGAGGTAATGGAATGCACCACCGCCGCCGCCGGCCAGGGACTGGTTACTCTGGCAGCCTCCCGGAACGCCGCCCAGAATAAATCCCTGAATGAGGTCAAGGAGGCTGCCCATAGTGTTATGTCAAGGGTAAACCTGCTGGCGACCCTCGATACACTGCAATATCTGGCCAGGAGCGGGCGCGTCCCACAAGCCGCCGCCATGGTCAATTCCATTCTCAATATCAAGCCCGTCTTCACGCTCAACCACAGCGACGCCCATACCGTGGCCCTGCCCCGGACCATGAAAAGCGCCACCAAACGCATGCTAAAACTGATGGCGCCGATGGTGAGGAAAGGTCAGCCGCTGCACGTAGCCGTCATGCATGCCGACGCTCTGGAGCAGGCTATTTCCTTTAAACATAGAATTGAATCACAATTCGAATGCGAGGAAATATTCATCACCGAATTCACGCCGGTCATGGGTGTACATACTGGACCGGGACTTATCGGCGCCGCCTTTTACAGCGGGTGATCCCTGGCTGGCAGAATATAATCCCACCCCTTAACCCCTTTCCTTTTCCCTGATATCTTTTCCCACCCGGGCCACCCTCGCACCATTAGCGGCTTATCACATAGGTTTACTCCACCCACTCCTGAAAAAGGGAGTAGTCAGCCAAGAGGGGCGAGCCCCTTTTAATAAAAAATCTCCCTCTCCAGTCAATCAATACGTCTATCTTGTGTTGCTGATTGGAGAGGGGGCCAGGGGATGAGGTTAGAATCAACTATAAGCAAATAGAAATGAAAACCTATCCTCCTTGACAATTCTATGTAATTCTCGTATTCTGTAGCAATCTGTGTCACATCAATCAAGGTGGTCATAAATGGAAATGAAAAACCCGGCCTACCCGGTAAATATCAGGGGTGAGTTGACCATACCGCCGGGTCGGTGGGTATGGCTTTTCAAATGGTTGCTGGCTATCCCCCACTACTTTATACTTTGCTTCCTGACGATAGCCTTTTACGTAGTGTGGATTATTGCCTTTTTCGCTATCCTGTTCACGGGTAAATATCCACAAGGTTTATTTGATTTCAATGTTGGAGTACTCCGCTGGTGGTGGCGAGTGCTTTTTTATAGCTACCAGGCTTTGGCTACCGATAAATACCCGCCGTTCTCGCTAGACCCAGACCCGGACTATCCCGCCGACCTCGAAGTAGCCTACCCGGAGAAGCTGTCCCGAGGACTTATCTGGGTAAAATGGTGGTTGCTGGCTATCCCGCACTACATCATAATCGAAGTCTTTAACGATTTAAACGGAATCTTGGTACTTATCTCCGGTATCATCCTGTTGTTCACCGGACGCTATCCTCAAGACCTTTTTAAGATAATCATCGGTCTGAACTGCTGGTCTTTCCGCGTGATGGCATATGCTTCCTTAATGACGGACGAATACCCGCCCTTCCGGCTCTGGGATGACTAGGGCCAAGGCTGGCATTCGGGACAGAAATAGGTGCCGCGACCCCTTACCACGATACGCTTGATGGGCGCGCCGCAATCAGGGCAGTTCTTACCGACGCCGTGAGCGACCTTAAATTCATCGTGGGCGGTACCCGGCCTGCCGTCGGGTCTAATATAATTGCGTATACTGGCACCTTTGCTGTATAGCCCTTTTTGCAGCACGTGTTTAATGGCGTCATAGAGTCGCTGAATTTCACCGGCAGCAAGACTGCCTGCCGGTCTTTGAGGATGGATTTTAGCCTCGAAGAGGGCTTCATCGGCGTACATGTTGCCGATTCCGGCGATAAACGACTGGTCCAGGATGACGGGTTTCACGGGGGCGGTACGGTTACACAGAATCTCAGCCAGCTTCTCCGGCGTGAATTCGTCATCCAGCGGCTCCGGGCCCAGCTTTTCGACCACGGCGCTTTCGTCCCCTTCCAGCCACATTACCCCGAACTTGCGCGGGTCCCAGAAATGCATGTCGACACCACCGTCGAGGTGCAGGATAGCCCGGGTGAACCTGGTATCGGACGGATTCACCAGCAGCGAGCCGGTCATCTTCATGTGCATAACCAGTACCCATCCACCGCTGAGGTGAAAGAAAAGGTACTTACCGCGCCGGGATAAAGCGGTGATTTTCTGACCGATAACCTTTGAGAGAAATTCATCTACCGGGGGCTGCCGCACGATGCGTTCCCAGAACAGCTCGACGCCGATAATTGTGCGCCCGAGGACGTGGGGTAAAAGCTCATTTTTTATCGTTTCTACTTCGGGTAGTTCCGGCATTTTGTTCAACCGTTGTAATTTTATTAGTTATTCGACCGCAGGAAAATCAATCGAAGAATCATCAACCGCTTCAACCCAGCCAGTGTAGTTCTCCTGTCCGGGATGGCGCTGCCCCTTGAAAACGTAAACCGGGTAGATATAATCCTGTTCTTTGAAAACGCCATCCAACCAGTATTCTATAGATACACTATCAATGGAAACCCAAAGAGCGCCGGTCCCGGTAAATTTATCTCTTGTTTTCTTTAAATCCCGGTAGGCTTGTTTAACCGATTTTAACGCCGCCATCCTGGCGAACTCATATTTGACGGGATTGATAAACACCGAAACCACCTCTCCGCCTTCGCCGATGCGCAGGCCGTATTTGTTCGCCGCAAACCGATACCCATCGATAGGATATTCGAAACGAACCAGGAGATGGGCGGAGGTCCCGTTTCCCGTCGTTCCGCCGACAACCACCTCGCTTAATTCGACACCTCCGGCAAGCCAGCCCCTTTCGGCGAGGTAATCGGTCGCCATCGAACCCGCCTCCTCGAATGACGGGAGCACCGGCGTTTCTTCGGGATACAGCGCGGAGGCTATATCGTACTGGAAAGCCCCGGTGGCTTTGAATACCATCAAACGGGCGCCGGTCCCGTTGTCACTCATCGCGAAGTATTCATCTCCCTCCCTGACTTCGCCGGTCATACCCAGACTGACGCCTATTTCAGTAACATCTTCGATTGTGATATCCGGTTTTATCATCTTGTAAACCTGTATATTTTCATGAAATTCCGGCAGCGGTATCACCATGTCAAAGACCGGGGTATAAAAGTACCAGAATGCGAAAGCCAGCAGGACTACAACAATAAACGATGATAACGCTATAATTATTTTTTTCTTCATTATAGCTATCGAATGAATATCTACTTCATTTCTCCCCAGTTCTTCCCGACCTTAGTATCCACCTTCAAAGGCACGTCCAGCTCTACCGCCGCGTCCATTATATCAGGCACAATTTTACGTATAATATCCATTTCATCGTCCGGCACCTCGAAAACAAGCTCGTCATGTACCTGCAGCAGCATCTTGCTCTTTAACTTTCGCTTTTCCATCTCGCGGTAGAGGTTTATCATCGCCACCTTGATGATATCGGCGGAGGTACCCTGCACCGGCATATTAATAGCCATGCGCTCGGCGGACTCCCGCACCTGGCGGTTGGCCGAATTGATATCGGGGATATAGCGGCGGCGACCCAGCAACGTCTGCACGTAGCCGTCCCGCCGCGCCCGTTCCTTGGTATCATCGAGGTACCTGCGTACACCCGCGTATTTCTCAAAATAGGCCTTAATGAATTTACCGGCTTCCTCCCGCGAGAACTCGGTGGCCTGCTCCAGGCCGTAGTCACTCATGCCGTAGATAACGCCGAAATTGACCGTCTTGGCGAAGCGCCGCATGTCCGGGGTTATCTGTGAGGCATCCACGCCGAAGAGAAGCGAAGCCGTAGCCGAGTGAATATCCGCATCTTCCTGGAAAGCCTTGAGGAGATTCGCGTCATGAGACAGGTGCGCCAGAGCCCGCAAATCTATCTGGGAGTAGTCACCACCCAGGAGGCTGGAGCCGGGCGGGGCGATGAAAGCCTGCCGCACCTGTCCACCCAACTCACCCCGGATGGGGATATTCTGCATATTGGGGTCGCTGGAGGAAAGCCGCCCGGTGGTGGTGCGGG
>CAYVPT010000121.1:0-7419 GCA_964453865.1 uncultured Dehalococcoidaceae bacterium | reverse complement strand
CCATGGGGTCGCGATGTGCCCACGGGCCGATGATTGTCTTGCCACCCCATAGCTTTAAGGCAGCCATGGCGTGCGCGATTCCTGCGTCGTGCCAGCCAGCGATATTATAAATGGCGATGCCTGAAGCTTTGATATCATCTTTATAAGTAATAGCGCTTTGCACGATGAAGTTCATATTTTTAATCTCTGACTTGTACTGGTTTCTACAGGTATCGGCTGGATTCCAAATCTGATCTGAATAGATATTTGCCTCATGCTCCTTTACGGCCGCGGCCAGCATAATACCATCTGGGTCTTCATCGACATTTTGGGGCGGTTGCGCGCTCAAGCCAGCCATATCCAGTGGTTTCTGTATTGCTGAAGGTGCGTCCGGTGGTGTCCAGACCACGCCGTTAGGACAGCGGAAGAATTGATCAATATCATCCTTATCGACGATAATTGCTTTCAAACTCGGAGGTCTGGTAGCCGCGATAAGATACTGGATGTTGGCCATGTAAGAAAAGCCCCACATGCCAACTTTTCCGCTGCAATAAGGCTGCGAGCCCAGCCATTCAATCACTTCCCGTGCATCGAGGGCCTCCTCCCAGCTCCAGTCCCCAAGCCGGTAACCAAAAGAAGCGCCAGCGCCCCTCGGGTCAAGTATCGCGACAATATAACCGTGTTCGACCCAGTCGTTAATTAAAGCAAAGTCAGTCCCTGGCCCTCGTCGTTGATAACGCCTATTCTGTAAAATAGCAGGATACGGTTCTTCAACTGCGACTCCATCCTTGGCCGGTCGATAAATATCTATCGCCAAATTATTACCCCTAATGTAAAGATAACGAGAAGTACGAATAACTTCAGAGTACATTTTCTCCGAGTAACCGCTGTACTCACCAGGCTTAGACACCTTAACTATGGTCATAATTTGCTCCTGTCCTATTACAATATGGTATTAATCTGCCGACCTTATAACACAGCACAGATATAATTACCCGATGATTACTGGCAATGGAAGCGTTTGAATGCACCTCTATTATATTTATTTCAATGGGGCTAATCAATATTCTTCATCTTGGAATTATTGTTAACCGTTTTTAAGACCTCACCCAGGTAAGTCATTCATAACAATTTCTTAATCATGGCGTTGCTGTTTTTGGGGAAAGGTCAGGCGGGCGGTATGAACCCTGGCCGTGCGGAATATAACCACGAAAAATGAGAGAATGATGGCGTTTGAGAAACCCGTGAAGCCTTTATATCAAAAAATCTGACTTAATTATTAGTCTGACATTGGTACATCAGTTTTATATGCTCCAATAAATTGGACAAAATACCATAGTAAACAAGTAAAAAACTTCTTCAATGGTGCCAGTTTGTGATACGATAGCAATGAACTGCTTTTTCGCCTGAACACCGGGCCTTGGGGAAAGGAAAGCTTCTATTGGTTAAACAGAAATGCAATCATATTGGCCTCCGAGTTTTCTATTTTCCCCGCAAAGTATGAAAATTACGGCTGACACTTTTACTCAACCTTTATTCCTCAAGTACCGAAGGAGTCGGATATCAAATAACTGCAGAGAATGAATATGATTCGGACAGGAGAATTCGCCAGTGAAAGCTAAAAAAGGTAAGGTTAGGGTAATCACGGGCAATGCCGCGGCAGCTTACGGAGCTATGCTTTGTCGACCCGATGTAGTAACTTCTTACCCTATAACTCCCATGAGTGAGGTCGCCGAACAACTCTCAACGTTCCATGCCAACGGAATCCTGGATGCCGAAATGGTAGAAGTCGAGGGAGAAAACTCGGCGATGAACGTTGTCGCCGGGGCCAGCATCGCCGGCGGCCGGGCCTTCACAGCCACGTCCTCGTGGGGCTTAGCATTTATGAATGACGCTGTCCAGCAGGCTTCTGGTTTCAGGGCACCAATAGTGATGGCTATCGCCAATCGCGAGACGCCGGGCATTCTGGCTGTCTCCGGAGGTCAACAAGATATTATTAGCTCGAGAGATACGGGGTGGATTCAGATAATTGTTGAAGACGGCCAGGAAATCCTTGATATGATAATCATGGCTTTTCGGCTTGGCGAAGACTACGATATTCAACTCCCGGTGATGATAAATTACGATGGATTTTATCTCTCGTACCTGGCAATGGCGGTAGAAATTCCCGAGAGGGAAGATGTTGACCGATTTCTAGCCCCTTTAACGAAACAGCCAAAGCGCCAGATATTGAACCCGGGCCAGCCTTTAGGATGCGGTACTCACGGCATCGAGCTGGGGTTCGTGGAACTCCGCCATAAGCATTGTACCGCTATAGAGCGTGCCGCTATCAAATTGGATGAAATAGATAAAGAGTTCGGCGAGTTGTTCGGGAGGAGCTACGGAGGCCAGATTGAAGGATACCGTACTGAAGACGCCGAAGTAATAATATTTACTTCCGGCGGGGCTGCCGGGACGGCACGAGTGGCCGTGGACAATAAAAGGGCCGAGGGGATTAAGGTAGGGCTGGTTAAATTGAGACTTTTCCGACCCTTTCCTCGGAAACGACTTGTCGAAGCCCTCAAGGGGAAAAAGGCAATCGGTGTCATCGACCGGAGTGTTGGTTTCGGCTGGAATTGCGGACCCATGTACATGGAGCTAAGGGCACTTACGCCGGAAATAGGCATGGTACCAATGTTGAGCTACATCGATGGGCTGGCTAATCTGGATATAACTATCCCGCATATAGAAAGAGTTATTGACGAAATCCACGCTGCCGCCCAGGGTAAGCCTTATCAGGAGACAACCTGGATACCTTTAGAAGAGTGAGGGAGAAGATGCCACAGAAAAATAGGGAAAAACCAAGAATTTATAATTATTTCTCCGAAAAGGAAGAGCAATTCGCGGGCGGAGTTTCGTGGTGCGCCGGCTGCGCCCTCGAACTCACTGCCAGGTTTGTGCCCAAGGTACTGGGCAAGGATATTGTGCTCGTCGGTTGCCCAAGCTGTTCAGCCACCATTTTATACGGACAGAATGTGGGGGCCTGGCATCGCTTGTCTTACGTTAGCTGTCTGATGACCGGAGTCGCTTCCATCGCCACCGGTATTGCCCGATATTATAAGAAAATAGGAAAGAAAGCCACCATAGTATGTTTCACAGGCGACGGGTGTGCGGCCGATGTGGGTTTCCAGCCCCTCAGCGGTGCCGCCGAAAGAAACGAGCCTATTATTTATATCACTTACGATAATGAAGGCTACATGAATACCGGCTACCAGAGAAGCAGTACTACCCCTTTGGGAGCTTCCACCAGCACCACGCCTATCGGCATCGCCAGCAAGGGTAAACCAACACCCGCCAAGAATGTGGCCCTGCTTATGGCCATGCACGGAGCATCCTATGTAGCCACCGCCACTCTTAGCCATCTCGAGGATTTTGCTAAAAAGCTTACGAAGGCCAAGGAAAAGAAAGAGGAAGGATTTGTCTATATTCACGTTTTCGCCCCGTGCGTAATGGGCTGGCGCATAGATTCTGATTCAATGATTGAGGTGTGCCGTACGGCTGTCAGGACCAACTATTTCCCCCTGTGGGAAGCTGAAAATGGCAATTTCCGCCTTACCCAGGAGGTAAATAACCCCAGGCCGGTTCAAGATTTCATGAAGCTCATTGGCAAATTTTCTCACTTGAAAGAAACCGACCTGGATAATTTTCAACAAATGGTAAACCAGAGGTATGCCCTCATTAAAGGATTATGTGAACTGAACAAGTAACTCAAATTTACTATGAAAAGATATCTCCGCTAATGGCTTATTAAGAAATCAAGCAAGTCTCTGGCCGCGTGGAATGTAATCGTGACAATCAAGAGAAAAGCATGTTACCCAATAAATCTAAATATCGGAAATTCATAAGAAACTTAGAAAATTAATCAGCTTGAATGTCCAATCTATACAAGTTAGAACATCGAATACCTCAATACTACACACATACTCAAACTCTTCGTCATTTAATATTTTGACTTTTTGTTAAATAAGTTAAGGTACTTTAACAGCGAGGTAATTAACTCACCATTTAAAGATTTTTCGTGTTTCAGAGAGGGTTCGACTCTCCCACGTATCAACCAGAAGCAAAGACGAGCCTCCAAGAGGCTCATCGATAATACGGATATCAGACCCTTTTCTGGTAACCTACTTGGGGGCCGGTCAAAATAAGCTGCTATTTTTGGGCGAAAGGAGTTAATTGATGAAGGAACCTTTTTTAAACCGGAGATAACTTTTGAAGATGAAGAGCACGAGTTGGGAATAAGAACAGTATCAGCCCCGATAAGGGATTGGGAGGATAA
The DNA here is from genome assembly GCA_964453865.1 of uncultured Dehalococcoidaceae bacterium. GTDB lineage: Bacteria > Chloroflexota > Dehalococcoidia > Dehalococcoidales > RBG-16-60-22 > CAYVPT01. The sequence goes on along the minus strand of CAYVPT010000121.1, from coordinate 3,125 downwards.
CATAACGGCGGCTATTTCTGTGGTCGGTCCATCGGTCAGGATGACTAAACAGAGAATGCAGGAAATAGCTCCGCTTGTGAAAAATTACGCTCTTAAAATATCTCACACGATGGGATATACCAAGAACTTCCTATAGACTTTGTTATCAAAGCCTAAATAGGTAATCGCCAATTTTATATGTTTTTCCCTCACAACTGTCTCAAACAAATTATTACCCTTTTTTACTTCGTTCCTTTCCCTTGAAAAGACGTACCGAAATTCTTTCTAGCTTGCCGAATTTAAGAAAAAATCGTAGAATGGTGTCGCCTATATGATATAATCATAACCGTAAACGATTTTAGATGCCTGATTCTTTGATTTTTAAAAAGAAAAAAGGAGAGCGTTTTCATTAAGCATTAGCGGAAAAGATGTTGACAATTGACCTTATATTGTTATATATTAAGCCAACATATTTCAAAATAATAATATTTTATTCCACATTATAAAATAATAATAGACATTTTTTGTCTGGTAAAATAATCAATGAAATATTCATCACTTTTATCAACACACCGATAATATCAGGTATGCAAGTAATAAATGAAGATAATAAAGGTCGAATAATATTATAATTACCGGCAACGAGGAGGTGACGCGAAGTAATTGATAAACTGGCAACGTGCATTATCATGCGGTCATACCTTAATACAATTCCGGTCAGAAAAGGAGAGATAGAATGAAACAAATTAGAGCGGGAAAACTACGTATTTATGCTATACCTATACTGCTGACGCTAATACTGATAGCAACCATATTTTTCAGCGCCTGCAAAGAAGAAGGCACAGCGCCCCAGAAAACCTACACTCTGGTTTTCACCAGCCACAACTCGGGCACGGGTTTCTGGAGGAATAGCGTCATTGACCCATTCTTTAGAGAACTGGAAAAACGCACCAACGGCCGTGTAATAATCGAGGAACACTGGAACGCCGAGCTGGTGAACCTGATAGACGCCTACGATGCCATGCTTAAAGGCTCCGTCGACCTGGCGGAGTACTTCCCCTCGATGCTGGCCGGCCGGTTCCCCATGGATGATATCATGCCGTTTACGCCTTTTGATACCCAGGTCTACCGGCCCGGCAGAGTAGTTTACGAGCTTGGCCAGCAGTTCCCGCAGATGCTGGAGCCTTACAAGGACGCCAAGCTGCTCTGGCGCGAACCCGGCTACAGTGTTGGCTGGTGCACCACCAAGAAGGCAGTACGCGACCTCGCGGGCAGCAAGGGCATGAAGATGGGGCCCGTCGGAGAATGGTCGGCAAAATTGATAGAGGCGATGGGATGGGTACCCACTTCAGTACCACCCGAGGAATCTACCACCGCTCTACAGACCGGCGTGCAGGAAGGCTCGGGCCTATCGATGTACCTGCTGTGGGAATTCGGCTGGGGCCCGCTTATGAATTATATAACCATCCCGATTCATATCGACGAGATGCTGGTCAACTGTTCGATGAACCTTAATACCTGGAACAGCCTGCCGAAGGAAATCCAGGATACTATCAACGATATGCTGGAACCGAATGTCGATCTTCAAGATCAGGCTGTCGTTAAAAACTTTTATGATTCTTTGCCCAAAGTCAAGGAAGAATTCGGCATTGAAGTTATCACTCTTTCAGCGGAGGAACAAGCCAAAATGAACGCGGCCATCCAGCCGGTACAGGATGCCTTTGTTAAAAGCCTGGAAGACAAGGGGTTGCCCGGCAAAGAGTTTATGGCCAAATTCCTGGAGCTAAACAGGAAATACTCCGACGAGAAGTACAAACCCAAATAAAAATCTCTAAACTTGGTCACGGAAAAGGCGACGCACCGGCGAGAAACCGGTGCGTCGCCGGATAGTTAATATATCTGAAAAAGACTGGCGCTTACACCACTGTCTCGGATAACGGGGAATCTTTGAGATAAATGAGGTTTTTCATATGAGCGGTATGAACAGCGGCACCAGCGCCATAGACAGTCAACGTTTGCCAACGGGCAGGATGCAGAAGGTAATCAGCGCTCTCGACAAGGTCGGCGTTTTCAGCCGGTGGACGAATATTATCGGCATTACGGCCCTGTTTTCAATGATCATTCTCAACTTCGTGGATGTCCTGTTGGACACCAAGTTGATTCATCATCCTTTTAAAGGTACTACATCGCTCACTGAAATCATGATGATTACCGGCATCTGGCTCGCCATGGCGCATTCCCAGAACGAGAAGGGCCACCTTTCCATCGATGTCGTCACGTCCCGATTGTCCCCGTTAAACCGGCTCTCCACCGATTTTATTGGCAGCATTTTAAGTCTGGGGACAGTCGGTATAATTATCTGGAAAGCTATCGATCAAGCTATCTATTTTGCCGGAAAGAACATGATGCACGCCCAGTATTTAAATATTCCCAGCGCCCCGTTCGCCGCCATCATCGCGCTTGGTGCTACCGCCTTTTGGTTGCTGTTGTTTCGTGATTTCCTGAAAGTCATCGTCGAGGCCAGGCAAACAGGCATTTCCGGATTACGTTGGGCAATAATGGTGGCCGTGCCGGTAATTTTAGCGGTTTTAATTGGATTCTTTATGCAAAAAGGCTTCCTGCATATTGATTTGGGTTTGCTAGCGGTTATCGGCATCGCTGTTTTTATCATCCTGATGTTAGCCGGCGTACCCCTTGCCATAACCATGATATTGACAGCCATTATTTTTATCAGTAATATCCGGGGCTCCCTGACCGCCTTTGACATGATCGCCACGGATATCTATCGTACCTCGGGGTCTTACTCCTTTTCGGTACTGCCCTTTTTCATGCTGATGGGTTTTTTTGCTCTGTACGCCCGGTTCGGGGAAGACTTATATTCCGCCGGCTACAAATGGTTAGGCCACATGCGTGGGGGGCTGTCGTATGCTACCATCGGTGCCTGCACCGGCTTTGCCGCCATCGTCGGCGACCCTATTGCATCCGTGTCGACGATGGGATCCGCTGCCTATCCCCAGATGAAAAAGTACAATTATGATGACCATCTATCTTCCGGGAGCATTGTCGCGGGGTCCAGTCTCGGCCCCATCATACCGCCGAGCAGCGCCTTTATCCTGGTAGGGCTGCTTACCGGCGTGCCGATAGGG
>CAYVPT010000120.1:2481-7451 GCA_964453865.1 uncultured Dehalococcoidaceae bacterium | reverse complement strand
CCGGTCAACGCAAAATAGTAGGTCACGCGCTATGTTAAACGGGCTTGACGAACCGGTAACCTACCCCCCGTTCGCAGAGGAACATCTGCGGATTATCGGGGTCCGGTTCGAGTTTACTGCGGAGACGATAAATGTATTTCTTGACAAAGGTGTAATCGGCAATATATTCCGAACCCCACACCTTTTCCAGCAAGACGCGATGGGGCAGCACTCTGCCCTCATTCCTGGCCAGTTCCACCAGCAGGCCGTACTCGAGAGGGGTAAGTTTAACTCGCCGGCCGCAAAGTGAAACCTCGCGCGTACTGAAATTGATGGTCAGATTACCCGCCGAAAGCGCCTGCTCCCGTTTGAAGCCAAACCCGCGGGTACGGCGGAGTAAGGCCTTTACCCTGGCGATTAGCTCGATAGGGCTGAACGGCTTGGGAATATAGTCGTCGGCCCCTGCCTCCAGGGCCATAGCCCGGTCAATTTCACTCTCTCCCTCGGTAAAGGTGAGTAGAGGCACATCGGAAAACTGGCGAGTCTTGCTGATGAAATCCAGAGCATCCATATCAGGTGGGGATGAGGCTACTATAGCCAGGTCGGGCATCTCGGTCTCTATCATCTCTATCCCTTCCTGTCCGTTTGCCGCCGAGATGATGTTGGCATCAGGGTAGCGTACTGCCAGACAGAAGGTGATGTCTTTAATCAGTCGTTTTTCTACCTCGACTATCAGGATTTTCACCGTTATCTTAAACCTTCTTACTTTCTCTGAAAGTATGGTCTTTGATGATAGATAATAAAGAGGAAAAAAGTAAAATGTGGCGAATAATACTACAACAGAGTCACAAAAGATTAATTCTCAAGAGGGTTGTGGTAAAATCCCCTCTGATATCGAGTTGATATTTTTACCCCTTCCTCTCCCTTTCTTACTTAAAGGGACAGATAACGTCCCCATGAGTACGCCCTATGTATCATAATTACCCGGATAACGAATGTCAAGCAAATAACATAACTTTTCCCCCCACATTAGTACTTTAGTCCCATGACTGAGGCTATTCCCAGGTCGCTCAATAAGGGCTGCTCTGCCGGATATTCCCGCGAGCATATAACGTTTACATTGACATCCTGTTTCTACTGTAATAAAATGGTTTGTCAAATGGCGAACGGCAGAGATGCGCATACCTGTTGAAAACAGGCAGCGTGAGATATATATCTGTAAAGATATCCATCACTTAGTTAGAGACGAAATTTAATGATTTATTTATGCGTCTAAAATGTGGATTATGTTAAAATTATAATATGAGTAAAAAAGATTCAGATTTTATTACATTTTTACAGGAACTCATGCGGCGGCGGAAAAATAAGCCCAGTCAGCTAGCCGCTAAACTAGGTATCAGCCATGCTACGGTAAGTCGCTGGCTCTCCGGCAGGGATATCCCGAATACTAACTCCTGTCAGAGGCTGGCTGATTATAGTGGTGTCCCTGTTCAGAAGGTCCTGGCTATTACCGGTCATCTACCCAGAGTAGCCGAGAGGCCGGCTGCAGAGTGGCCTGAGTTCCGGGAATACGCACTTTGTAAATATCCGGCTGAGCTGGATGAAGACCTGATTACCATGATTGAGGACTTAATAGAACGGCGCCGGGCAAAAAAATATGGAGATAAAGACTCCTAGGTGGGAATCTGAGCTCTGGTACTATCTCAGTAATGGAGACGGTACTCACTGCCCGATGTATTCCTCGTGCCGGCTCGCGGAAGATGGCGCGAAGTGTCTTGGTATTGATGAGCAATTAAATAAGTCGTTAAACGAGTTTATTGATAATGACGAGCCCGAAAACAGTAGCTTTGCCCACGCCGAATTAAATTTCCCCAGATGTCCCCGGAGCGGGAGGATTTTCGGGCTGGTTAGAAAACTAGCCAATAAGTTCCGGGAAGAAGCGGGGATTGACCATCCGCCGGTACCGACCGATCTTATTACTCATGCTGCCGATAATCTCCCCATCGAAGTCAGGCGGATACCTCTGAAGGCTTACCGCGGTGCTGTCTGGAAATTGAGCGATTCCTGGGTGGTTCAGATCAATAGTAACAACTCACCGGCCCGACAGAGGTTCACCCTGTTTCATGAGATATTCCATATTCTGGCGCATAATAAAGCAACTCCCGTGTTTAAAAAGGTGGGCTGTGGCCGGGAAGGTTCTTTTAATGAAATACTGGCTGACCACTTCTCCGGTGCCTGTCTTTTACCTGATAAGTGGGTAAAAGAAACATGGCCCGAGGTTAAAGATTTAGGCCGGATGGCGGATATCTTTGATGTGCCCAAGCCTTTAGTATGGTTCGCGCTCAAGCACATGTCTTTAATTTAATCTCTTATCATCACCTGTGAAGCTTCTCGTCACATATAGAATCAGCGACTGCTTGGCATCTGAGTAAAACTGATTCCCCTCGTCTGTATATAGACAACTCTTTTTTATTGGAAGTGAATAGTATATAGTAGCATTATAGTTATTTACGATTCTGATGAAGAAGGTGCCTGCCGGTGAAGATAATCGGGGTCTGTGGTTCCCCCAGAAAAGGCAACACGGAATGGATGCTGCGCAGATTATTCGAAATCATTGAGCACAGCGGGGCCGAGGTAGAGCTTTTACTTCTGAGGAAAATGGATGTCCGTATGTGCCGCGGCTGCCTAGCCTGTGAAGAAGGCGGCCGTGAGCGGAAGGGTGAATGTAAGATAAAGGATGATATGGCTGCGGTTTACCCGAAGCTGCTGGCGGCGGATACCATCGTGCTGGCTACCCCCGGCTACATGGAATTGCTCTCCGGGCTGCTGAAAAATTTCCTGGACCGCACCTGTGCTGTCTGGCCGAGGCTTGAGGGAAAGAAAATCGCCGGTCTGGCTGTAGCCGAGGAAGGTATCGGCCAGGCGATTAACAATATCAAGACCTATGCCTCGCTTCTTAAAATGCGCTGGACAGGCGGTGTTACGGCCCTGGCTAAAAATCCCGGTGAAGTAGCCTTTGATAAAAACCTGAAACGGAGACTGAAAAGACTGGCGGGGAAAATAGTACTCTAAAGTATAACCGTACCTGCTGTAAAACGTTATACTTATCGAGACCGTTCCCCCGCTTTAATGTAAACTATGAAAGCTAAACTTAGTCCGTTCTTCTGGAGTGGCCTGACCATCATCATAGGCCTGGCGCTGACACTTTTGGTAGCACCCCGGCAGAAAGAATACGTGGAAGTCCACGAGATTACCACGCCGACCGTCTCCGCCGGGCCGGGCATCGCCTATTTTTTCGGGGTGGTGGCGGTCATGGCGCTGGTCCTCTTCGTTATCCCGCTGAGCAAGCTGAAGCTGGTATTCCGTTTGCTTTTTACCCTGATGTTCGCCTGGGGAGTATTTATCATCGCTGCCCTAACGCTGCCGCTGGCTGCTGCCTACACTCTCGCGGTTATTGCCGGTATCGCCTGGTTATTCTGGGCGAGGGTCTGGCTGCACAACCTCGTGCTGCTTATCGCCCTGGTCAGCGCCGGCTCAGTATTCGGCTCGCTGTTTTCTCCGTGGGCTTTCCTGATTCTCATGCTGGTTATCGCCGTCTATGATTTCCTCGCGGTTCGTTTCGGTTTCATGGTCTGGATGGTGGACCGGCTCTCGCAGACGGTGACCCTACCTGCCTTTATATATCCGAAGAAAATTAAAGACTGGAATCTGAGTCTGAAAACTGTGCGGGTGGATGAGCTGGCGGAAAAACCGGCCGGTGACCGCGAATATTCCATACTGGGCGGCGGAGATATCGGCTTTCCACTGGTGTTGACGTCATCTGTTTTCTTCGCGTCGGGTCTGAACGAGGCTATACTGGTAGGGGCGTTCGCCCTGGTGGGGCTGATGAGCGCTTTCCTGATTCAACTGGTCTGGCTCAAGGGTAAGCCGATGCCGGCTCTGCCGCCGATTACCTTTTTCTCTTTCGTCGGCTTTCTGATAGCTCTATATCTGTTATAGAACGTCCCCAAGACATGCGTTTTTTTCCGCCCTGAATTGCCTTAGACTATATCCAGGACGCGCAGGGCACGCAGGGTTACCCACTTGTTGGGCTGTTTTTTAGGGCCGAAGTCTAGCCAGGTCTTGCCGGTATAGCTGTACTCCAGCGGCCAGCGTCCCCGGTTATCCTGCTTCTCCCGAACGATGTTCAGGGCATTAGCCAGGCGGGGGTCTTTACCGTAGCCCAGCCTCACCAGGGACTCGGCGATTCGCAGGATATCGGCCACGTAAAATACCGGGAAACCGAACTTCCACCAGTTGCCGCTCGGCTTGGGACTGTACCCGCTGGGATAGTCGGCTTTGGCCGGGTCTTTGCTGAACAGGAAGTCGATGCCTGTTTTAACAGCTTTCTCAATGAGCGGGGTCTTTTTCTCAGAAGGCAGCTTGCTGAAAGCCAGCATTACGCTGGCCCCTCCCCAGGCGCAGGACTTCTTATCGTTGGAACCGCAGGCGAAGACGGGCCCGCACTTGCCGGCGTAATAACGCAGCGGAGCTTTTTTATCCGTCATGGGGGCAACGCCTTCCCCGGTCACGCTCCGGGCCATCCACTCGAATGCCTTATCCAGTCGCGGGTCCTCACACCCCAAATCAAGCAGGGAGCCGCAGAGATTACCCTGTAAACAGTCCGCCGTCCCCGATGGCAGCCCGTTAACAGTGAAATGCCCGTCTTTCGTCAGGTTATGCTCAAGGATATAGGAGACAGCGGTGGCGATACGACCGTCCATATTCAGGTCGGCGCCGAGTTGAGCGAGAAGAATCACCGACCATACCGTTCCAGTGTATTTGGGATAGTATCCGGCGCCGGACTGTACCCAGTAACCTTCTTTAGCCATCTTGTCCAGGATGGCGGCGATGGGACCAGCGGTATGCGCCGCTTTCTTGGCCGCCAGCAGGTCTTTTTTGTCGGCTTTAGTGAGGTCGCGCATGGCCAGGTATCTCACCCCGATATCATC
>CAYVPT010000120.1:0-2471 GCA_964453865.1 uncultured Dehalococcoidaceae bacterium | reverse complement strand
GGTTCCAGCAGCCAGTCGAGGGCGCTTTTTATGGATTCTTGCCTGCTTTCTATGATATTACTCCCGGGCAACAGGTGGTTTCAGGTAGAGAATAAAACAACCTTTTTCTCAATAATTTAAACGAATGCCGGGTTAGTGTTCAGCGGGAGAAATATCCTGGCTGAGCTTCGGAGATTCAGTAATTCCCGTCGCTGCGGCTTTTTTGAATTGCCTCAGCAGGGGAATGAGCAAAGTTCCGACGAGCAGGAAAGTCAGCGTATCGGAGGCCGGGAACGAATACCAGACGCCGTCCAGCGCCAGGAAACGCGGCAGTATTAATACCAGCGGCAGCAAGAACACCGCCGGCCGCACAATAGCCACGATAAATGACTCTACAGCCTTTCCGATTGACGGAAAGACCTGCGAACCTACGGCATAAAAGCCCAGCACCGGCATGGCTATGAAGGCGCGTTTCATGACATAGGTGCACTCATCGATAAGCACCGGGTCGCTGGTAAACACCCGAGCGATCGGTTCGGGGAAGAAAAAGACAACAAAAAATGCCAGGATACTTATTAATGTGGCGGTGATAGAGGATAGAGTAATGGCTCGAATCGCCAGACTCCACCGCTTGGCCCCGTAGTTATAACCGAGTATCGGCTGCATCGCCTGCCCGATAACCATGCCCGGCATCATGGCAAAATAGAGAATACGCTGAATGATACCGAAAGAAGATAGTGCCAGGTCCCCGCCGTAATTAGCCGCCATTTTAATGATGAACAGCGCCGCCACGCTGGTAGCTATGGTCTGGGAGAACTGGGCAATGCCGATGGCGAATATTAATTTGAGGATTCTCAAGTCAGGAGCAAAGTTCCTGAAATGTAGTCTGAGGTAGCTGCTTTTACTGATATAGAAACTCAAGGCATATATTGTAGCAATCCCCTGCGATACGACGATGGCCAGCGCAGCGCCCTTCATGCCCATGCCCAGCGGAATCATGAAAACCGCATCCAGAACGATATTAAGTCCGAACGATAGAATCATCGTGGTCATGGCGACGCGCGCATTACCCTCGGCCCGCACCCAGAAGACGAGAGCATTCGATAAAACGTTGAAAACGGTGCCGGCCATGATAATGGTAAGGTAATCTTTGGCAAAGGGCATGACGTTCTCCGAAGCTCCGATAAGCTTTATCCAGAAATCGACATTGGGCAGGACGATGATGGTCATCACGACGGATACCAGTATGCCGGCGGCGATGGCGTTGCCCAGAGCGCGTTCCGCCCCGGGTTTGTCCTGGCTGCCGATTAGTCTCGAAATCAGCGATGCCCCACCCATCCCCACCATCATCCCGATGCCCATGGCCAGCATCCACAGCGGGAAGACGATGGAAAGCCCGGCCAGGCCCAGCGAACCCACGTAGTGGCCGATGAATATGGTATCCACCACGTTATAGACCATCATGACGGCCGTGCCGAGGAGTAAAGGCGTAGATAGCTTTATCAGCAACCGGCCGATATGGTCGGATTCAAGTATATTGTGGTTTACATTTTGCATATCTTACGTTGGTTCCTTTTAGCTATTTGGTAATCCTCCCACTCTCCGGAGGACCGGGCAGCGGTTAAGAAGGAAATGGTTCTGTTGTCCCCTCCGGCACTTCCTTCGCCAGCTTACGGAACTGTTTGATAATGGGTGAAAGCAGCACCAGGACCAGTATCAGGGTAAGCACATCGGAGACAGGGAACGCGAGAAAAACGCCATCCAGTTCCCAGAGATGGGCCATTAACAGCACCGCCGGGATTAAGAAAACAACCGGTCTGACAATGGCTGTGATGAAGGCTTGCATGGCTTTACCGAGTGACTGGAAAATAATCTGGCCGATCATCACCGCGCCCATTATGGGCATCGATAGAAAGACCAGTTTGGAGGCGTGTGTGCCCATTTCAATAAGCGGCGCGTCGCTGGTGAAAATCCTCATAATCGGTTCCGGGTAAAAATAGAGAACGAGGAAAGTCAGCATGCTTAACGATGTTGAGACAATCGCGGCTATGGATATCGCCTTAAGGGAAAGGTGATATCGTTTGGCACCGTAATTGAAGCCGAGTATTGGCTGCAATCCCTGTCCGAAGACCATACCCGGCATGATGGCGAACATCATCACTCGCTGGATGATGCCGAAAGCGCCGAGAGCTGTATCGCCCCCGTATTTGACCACCATATTAATCAATATCATCGCGGAAAGACTGCCGGCTACCGTTTGTACAAAAGAGGCGATGCCTATTGCGAACATCTGCTTCAGTATCGAGAAATCGAGGCGAAGGTTACGCATATGGAATTTCAAGTAGCTGCTTCCGGTAAGATAGTAAGTCACCAGGTATATCATGGACACAATCTGCCCGATTACCGTGCCCAGGGCGGCTCCGGTCACCCCCATTCCCATCCATATAATAAAAATCGCGTCCAGTATGATATTGAGAACACCCCCGATTATC
>CAYVPT010000119.1:0-7455 GCA_964453865.1 uncultured Dehalococcoidaceae bacterium | reverse complement strand
TTTTCCAAATCGAGAAGGGTATCCCAGCTTTCGTTGGTCTCGATGTATCGGGCCGGACCGCAGGTATACCCCCCGGCGCAATCCATTAGCGCCTGGGTGTACTCCATGGGGGTGACGCCGGAACAGGGGTTGGTACAGGCGGCATGCCAGTGGTCCACTCCCGCCCCGCCGGAGCCGCTACGCTTGGTCATACCCCTCTCCGCGACGACGACGCTGGCCCCTCGTCTGGCGGCGCTTACCGCAGCATGGCAACCGGCGATACCGCCGCCGATGATAAGAACATCCGAGACCACCTCGGTTTCTTTATCATAACGTATCGGGTAAGGCCACTCCGGGATTGGCTCATTCCTCTGAACGTATTCGTACCAGGTAGGCATATTTTTCTCCTTTCTCTCAATAAACTGTCTGATTTCACTTTGCTGAAGGCATCAACTGATATAACAGCTTTCAATAATTAAAAAAAATAAAATCATCAAATTAAGCCTCTAAGCCGGGGGTCGAGGGCATCCCTTAATCCATCGCCTACCATATTAAAAGCAAAGACTACCAGCATGATAGCCAGGCCCGGGGCAAAGGATAACACCGGTCTATCCTGTAAATATTTATACCCGTCGTTGACCATGGCGCCCCAGGCCGCACCGGGTGGTTCGATACCGATACCGAGAAAGCTGAGTCCAGCTTCGGCGAGAATAAGAGAACCCAGCATCATGGTTATTAATACGATGATCGGCGGGAAAGCATTCGGCAGGACATGCCTGATCATAATGCGTATATGACTCGCGCCCATCGACCGCTGGGCCAGGATATAATCGGTCTCTTTGATGGAGAGGGCCAGTCCGTGGGTGACCCTGGTGTACGGGGGTATCGTGGCGATGCTTAAAGCTATAATAACGTTGTGGATACCGCCACCGAGAAGACCGGCAACGAGAAGCGCCAGTACTATCATTGGAAAAGGCATGAGTGTGTCTATCGCCCTCATGATAATGGCATTGGTAATGCCGCCGAAATAACCGGCCAAAATTCCTAGGGCGATACCTATCACCGAGGCTATGCCAACAGAGATAAAACCCACTGCCATCGCCGTTCTCGAGCCGTAGATAAGACGGCTCAGCGTGTCTCTACCAAAGATATCAGTGCCCAGAAGGTGTTGCGTGTTCGGCTGGAGCAGAGAGTTTGACATGTCGGGTAGATAGGGGTCATACGGGGCTAGCAGGTTGGCGAAGGCAGCCGTAAATACCAGTAATATCAGGATAACCAGACCAAACAAGACTATTTTTCGCGATAGAAATACCCTGCGGAAGCGATGCCACTCGGTAAAACGCGGCGGTGCCTCGGAAAAACCGTTAAAAGACTCGTTATGTTCTATCGGGGTTACTGTTTTCTTAACCATAGCGTATCCTCGGGTCCAGCCACCCGTATGATATATCGACGATTAAATTGACCAATAAAACGACGACGGCGATTACCATAGTAATGCCCTGTACCACCAGGTAGTCATGATTGAAAATGCTCGCGACAAACAGCCTGCCGACGCCGGGAATGGCAAACACAGTTTCAACTAGGACCGAACCTCCGAAAATAAAACTGACGTGCATACCGATTAAAGTAATTACCGGGATAAGGCTGTTTTTAGTGGCATGTTTAAATATAACGACACGTTCTCTCAGTCCCTTGGCCCAGGCGGTGCGAATATAATCCTGACGAATTACCTCCAGCATACTGGACCTCATCTGGCGTGCGTTTGAGGCTATCCCGAAGATAGCTTCACAGAAAACGGGCATGATGAGTTGTCTGGTGCTGAGGCCGAAATCCACAAAAGGCGAGGTAAAACCAGCAATTGGAAGTACCTGAAACTTGAGGCCGAAAACGTAAATCATCAGGATACCCAGCCAGAAGATGGGAATAGTGACGCCAACGTAGGTCAGGGGCGTGACAAGGTTATCGACCCATTTACCCCGCCTGATGGCGGCAAGCATTCCTGCGACTACGCCGACGATGATGCTTACTATCAGGGCCAGGATGCCGAGATACAAAGTAATCGGAAACCGCCCCAGTAGCAATTTACCCACGCTTTGACGGTAGAAATAAGAATCTCCAAACTCGCCGAGAAAGACACCTGAGAGCCAATTAACATACTGAATCACTATCGGCTTATCCAGACCGTACTCGTGGCGTAACTCCTCGATTACTTCTGGGGGTAGGTCCTGTAGCCTCTGGCTCTGCTGGGCCAGATATATCAAGAGAGGGTCACCCGGCAGCAGCCGCATGGCAAAAAATATCAATATGGTCACAAGGATGAGTACAACCAGACCATGTAAAAGCCTGCGGATAATAAATGCCGTCATTTATAGCCTCGCGTAACCCGGTAATAACTTTTAATCAGGCAACGGCAAAGATTCAGATAGAGCCTAGGATTCCTTCGATAATGATATAAACCCGATTATGTTAAGGATTTTATATCTTTTTTTCAAGCCGGGTGATTCTCTCCCATTTAGTGGTTTGGCCTGGGGCGAACCACCCGGCTTGTTCCGGGATTATTTATTACTTCTCCATCCAGGTGTCATATAGATTCCAGACTACGTTGTGCGCTGTGCTGCTATCATCATGGACACCGGGTTGCATCACACTGGCCCACGGAGTTTTCAGGAGGGGTACTATCAGGGCGTCTTCGGCCACCTGCTTTACCGCTTCCTTGGTTACCTTGGTTAGTTCATCCGGGTCATAGGTCTGATATATCTTATCGCAGAGGGCGAGAAACTCCGGCGACTTGGCGCCATTGATGCTAAGGATGCCCGTCATAGGTGTCGGGCCTAAATGACGCAGCAGACCGGTGGCAAAAGGCAGGTCGACGCCAACCATGCCTATCGCCAGTTCGGGGAAGCCATCGCCTCCGAAAAAGCCCGACATAAACATTGAATTGAACCTGGCGAAATCGGCCAGATCAATCTTGGCATCGATGCCTACAGCAAGCAGATTGGCCTGGATAGCTGTGGCGTAGTCCTGGGACCTTGAATCGCACAATAAAGTAGTCTGTAAGCCATTGGGGTAACCAGCTTCAGCTAGCAACTGCTTGGCTTTTTCCGGATTATAGGGTCGGGGGTCGTAGCCATCGTTATAACCCGTGCTGCCCTTGGGAGCAATCTGGGTGAGTGCTTCATATTTGCCATACCCGAGCGCCTTAGCCATGCCAGGCCGGTCGATGGCATACTCCAGTGCTTCACGGAGCTTTATATCATTCCACTTTGAATTAGGATTGGCAGTATTGGCAAAGAGTCCCCAGAAGAAACCAGTAACCGCCCAGTTTACTTTTAAGCCCTTTTTCTCCAGGTCAACGGCGAATTTTGTGGGGGCATCAAACCATAAATCCGCCTGTCCCGCTTCCATCATGGCTGAGGCTGATACGGGGTCAGGAATGACACGGAAATTGATTCCATCCAGGTAGGGAGTACCTTTAACAAAGTAATTATCATATGCCTTATAATTCACGAAGTCATCCGGCGACCAATCGACAAGCGTGAAAGGCCCCACACCTACGGGATGTGTTTTTGCCCATTCTTCCCCGTTGGTTTCCAGAGCCGTTGGAGAGTACATGGCAACCCATCCGTAATTGATGGCCATCTGGCTATTTATCTCGGTCAGGTTCATCTTGAGAGTATAGGAGTCAATAACTTCAATCGATTTTATCTTATCCGCTTCTGTCAGACGTTTCAGGTCTATCAGTGTCTCCATATTCCACTTGGCTGCTTCGGCATCGAAGTCTGTACCATCAGCGAACTTAACGCCCTTCTGTAGGTACCAGGTGAGGGTATCGTTCACCGGGTCTTCATCCCATGATTCAGCCAGATCGGGAACAACATTTCCTTCGACATCCCAGTTAATAAGTCTCCTCGTAACATCTTGTCCCTGTTCCATTCCTCCGTCATTCGGCGGGTAGCCGACATTCGTCACGCCATAATTCCTGATTACCCTCAGGGTGCCGCCGTACTGAGGGCCTGCGGTAGAAGCAGGCGGTTTGGTCTCTGTAGGCGTGGGGGATGCGGAGGGAGTAGTTGTGGGTTCTTCCACAGTACAACCGGTAACAATCGGGAAACACAATAGCACGATTACTAGGGCAAGAATTAATTTTTTCATGATAACTCCTCCTCATTTTATTAGTATATTATTGCAGTATTATTAACTTCTATTTCATGAAAAAGCAAGATACACAAACACTTACATGGTAAATTTTCTGCAATTCGCTATAATGAAAGAAAATATTAAACTCCTGATAAATATCGGAAAGCGATGCTTTATGTTCCCACACTCTAAACTGGATGTCAATTTCGACAGTCGAAATTCAAACCGTCAGGAATGATTTGTAGCTGGCATTGCGATGTATGACGTGTTTTTTAATGGTTAAAATGAGCTTGAATTCCTCTGAAATTATGCTATAATTACGGTGGAAGGACGGGTAAAATTATTCAAATGAAGGCGCTATTATCGTACCCCGAAGAACTGGAACATAAAGATTCCCCGAATGCAAATGACCGGAAACCGCCGCAATCAGACCGGGAACTCGAAGTATTATTTATACGTGTATTCCATATTGTAGAAGGCGCTATCAAAGATGAATTACGCAGGAAAGGCATATCGCCGAAGATAGGGGCTATGCTGGCTGAAATTTACCGGTTAGACAATCCCAGTCCTATAGAACTGGCCAGGGTGTCCAGTCGCAAACCGCAGACCATAACGGCTATCATCCATAGAATGAAAAAAAAGGGTCTGGTAACAAGGGTCACCAACGAAAGTAAAAAGAATACGTGTAGATTGTATTTAACCCATAAAGGGATGTTAGCCTATCAAAAAGTGGTAAAGATCAATATCTTCAACCGAGTGACTCAAAATTTTACCAAAGAAAACCTCAAACAGTTCCGGGAATACCTTGAGGAATTGAGTGTTCAGGCAAAGAAATTATGAAGGTGATTTGAAGACTGCCTTAAAGAAAACAGATTGTACTAGAAAATATATTGATTACGGACTGATTGTGACCTACTCTCAAGAGGGCAAGGTCACATTTTTCTTGATACAGATGTAAAAATCTAATCAGGCAACCTTTCCATTGATTGCAGATAATGACTTCTAGTTTTACCGATTTTATTGGAATCTAGGCATACAACGGGAAAGAAGTGGAAAAAGTTCTGCCTATTGTAACCCCGGCTCCAGCCAAGGGGATTCGAACTAGGTCTCAAAACACGATGGGGAAGGTCTTCTCGAAAGTTTTACCTTTTGAACGGAATGGTGGGCGGTAGAGGACTCGAACCTCTGACCCCCTGCGTGTAAAGCATCCTTGATAAAAGGCGGAGGCCGCTTGCCTCCTTTCTGGCATTATATTACCGCTCAATTATTTCTTAGGTCAATATTTTCAGACTAATACTGATATGGGCGTCAAGTCGTTCTAGATGTTTTTATTTAAAGTGCCAGCATCAAAAGAATCTATTAAGTATTGACAAGAATATTTCATATATATAAAGTAATTAATATCTAAAACTACGTTCTCCATTATTGTAGTAAACAAAGGTACTTAAATGCCAAAGCAATCAAGATAACATCGACAGGAAACAAAGTCGTTTAGAGATTTTATTAGTGCCGTGCCTGATAGATGGATTGTTCGTGATGTCAACCCAGATCTAGGTGTTGATTTAATGGTCGAAATATTTGCAGAAGATGGAGGCAGTACAGGTATAGTTTTTTTGTACAGTTAAAATCAACTTCATCAAAGACACCAACGATACAGAGGTAAGGTAAGATGAGGCTACGGAGGGCGGCGAACTAATTTGGGGAAGCCATGCCTGGGTTGTTCATCAAATATTCATATGGGTAGGGTTAGAAGAGCGTACTCAATATTGGGTGACAGCGGAGTTAAATGAATTGCACGGAAATTGGCCGGAGTTATTCCTACCGCTATATGGTGATAGATAGTTTCCCAAAATGGTAGGGGATATCGTAGCGCGTGAAGCTTATACGGGGAAAGCCTATTATAACAAGAACAAGCGCGTTTCTAATCCGAATAAGCCATTGGTAGATCTGACCATGCAAATTAGAAGAACATTGACCCGTCCCAAACCGGAGAGTGACAGGGTGCAATTTGAGGTTCCAGCCCTTACAACGCATGAATTATGGCAAAGAGCAAATAGCACACTCAGAGAAAGGGGCCGTGGTCGTGGCAAGCAGGGAAAGAAGATTCAGGCTTTATTTAGAGCACGACTGTTCTGCCCTATCTGTGACAAGCCGATGGCCGTGATGCGAAGAAGAAACAGCCGTAGCTATTACTATTGTCGGGCACGGTACTCTAGGTGGCTAAAAGATCCCTGTCCTTATAACCGTTTTGTTCCAGCGACATGGGACAATGAAATATGGCAGGAAATATGCAAAATGCTCAAGAACGATCTGTGGATTGAGCAGCAGTTGGCTGTCGAACTCGACAGATCCAAAGAGATAGAGAAGCTCATTAAGCTCCAGGATCATAATATAAACACTTATCAGGGCAAGATAAGAAAGGTTGTGGAGGGGTTTGAAGGTGGTCTCTATACTCTTGAAGAAGCCAAGTTCAGAAAACAGAAAAGCCAAGAAGCTATAAAAACAGCTCAGCTAGAGATAAACACGCTGAAAGAGCAATTAAATGCCGATGGTTTTACTCCAGACGCAGTTAAAGGCTTAAGGCTTGAGTTAAAGAACCTACAGAACAAAAATATGGATGAAGCGAGTTTCGAAGAGCGTCTAGATTTAGTCGCCAGACTGGGTATCAAGGTATACCCTTCGGAAGACCTGAAATCAAGGCGGATAAAGTGCGGTGTGGATATTAGAGAAGTACAAAAAACAGGGGAGCAGGAAGGGTTAGCAAAAGTGGTGTATGGTAGCCCAAGTTGTTCAATATATAGAACTTTCAGAGCTGAGTTTGCGTTTGTATAATTTGATGTGGATATCGTGGGCTACGCAGAAAGGTCAAACGGCAAGTCGCTAATGTCACGCAGGCGTCTGCCTTCCACCAGCATGTTAAGCATGTCCAATTGGTCTTGGTTATCAATGCTCTGAATTGCATCGACTAGCTCGTTCAAGGCAAAATGATACACGCAATCCAAGTCCCCTGTACCGAGAGCAAGGGCTGATATCCTGGTTGGCAGGGGCTCAGCAGTCACCGCGACAATGTGCGGCAAATGACCTTTTCGGTTGCGAATCAAATTTAAGGCCTCAGTTCGGGTGTTCTGCGACCTATCACTCCTTATTGTCCATTTGCATGAGATACTAGCATGCAGGAGTGGAAAAGCCTGCTCACGATTCGCTGCTCGGAGCGGTGTCAGTTTAGCAACAGTATTCTCACCATCAACCAGCATTCCTTTGCTATTGACTTCTTCATCGGATATTGGCATTCTGGCCACGATAATATCAGGTTTCACTATATAGTCTCCACCTAGAGCT
>CAYVPT010000118.1:0-7487 GCA_964453865.1 uncultured Dehalococcoidaceae bacterium | reverse complement strand
ACCCTGTTGGATAGCAGGAGTAAAGACTAAGTGATAAGCCGTAGATGGAGCGAGGGTGGCTCGGGTGGGAAAAGATAACAAAGAAGGGGTGTGAGGGGGATGTAAAGGAATGAATTACACGTTGTTGATGATTTCATTTAATAATATGCTGTAATATATAACATACTAATCTGCATAGGAACTTATAGTTGAATACACAAGAATTTGAAAAAAGAATGGCTGAATTACAGAACATCATTGTTGACGGTATCGTATATTTCACTGCGTGGCGTACATTATCAGATTTAGATAATGATATGGCTCGCGCTTTAAATCGATACAAAGGGTTATTTTTACCCACGCAGCTATCTTTGAAGAATATGGCGCTTCTTCAATTTAGTAAAATATTTGACTGTGACGCAAGAACATCTAGTCTGAGAAACTTACTTACAGTAGCAATAGAAAATCAGAAATTGCTCACTTCACATGCTAAGGAAAGTGACTTGCAGAACATCAAACGATGGATTGATGATAACGAAAATTTGCTCGATCGCCTGAAACGTTTTCGTAACAAGCGTATTGCACATCACGACTCGATTTATACACGACAATCTCTATTATTCGGTGAAGTAAAGAAACTCGTTGATGAAGTACAATCAATGTTTAATTTGTTGAGATTTGGGCATGACCGTTCCACTACGTCATTCGAATATATTGTAAAGGATACTGAAAGACATACATCGCAAGTAATACAAATAATACGAGAAGAGAGAGATAGAGACATTAAAGCAATAAAAGATACTCGTAAATGAATAAAGAACGTTAGTATTCATCCTTGACGCCCCTATTGCTCTCCCCTTACAATTAAACTAACATGTTTGAAGTCCTCTCGGAAAAGCTCGGTAATGTTTTCCGCCTGCTGGGCAACCGCGGCAAACTCACTGAAAAAGACATCGATGAAGCCCTGCGTCAGGTACGCCTGGCTCTATTAGAGGCGGACGTCAACTTTAAGGTAGTCAAAGATTTCACCGGCCGTGTCAAGGAACGTTCCGTCGGCAAAGAGGTCATGGAGAGCCTTTCCCCCGCCCAGCAAATCATTAAAATCGTCAACGAGGAGCTTATCAAGACCCTCGGCGACGGCGCTTCCGGCAAGCTGGCTTCAGACTCACAGCCCCCCACCGTTATCCTGATGGTGGGTCTGCAAGGCAGCGGCAAGACCACCACCGCCGCCAAGCTGGCTCTGCTTCTAAAGCACGGCGGCCACAAGCCCCTGATGGTAGCCGCCGACAACCGCCGCCCCGCCGCCATCGAGCAGCTGGTGACCCTGGGTAAACAAATTGATGTCCCGGTGTACAGCGAAGACCCTAAAACACGCAGCAGGGATATCTGCGCCCACGCCCTGTCACAGGCGAAGAAAATCGCCGCCACCCATGTCATCATCGATACGGCCGGCCGACTCCACATAGACGAGGAGTTGATGGCGGAGCTGGAGCAGGTCAGGAAAGTCGTTAAGCCGGGAGAGGTGCTGCTGGTGGTGGACGCCATGACCGGCCAGGACGCCGTCCGCGTCGCCGAGGAGTTCCACGCCAAAGTCCAGCTGACCGGCCTGGTCATGACCAAGATGGATGGTGATGCCCGCGGCGGCGCCGCTCTCTCCATCCGCTGGGTCAGCGGTGTGCCCATTAAGTTCATCGGTATCGGCGAGAAAACAGATGCCTTCGAGCCGTTCTACCCCGATAGACTCGCTTCCCGTATCCTGGGCATGGGCGATGTCCTCACTTTCATCGAGAAAGCGGAACAGACCCTCGATGAGAAGAAAGCCGAGGAACTGCAGAAAAAGGTCAAGACGGCCACTTTTAATCTGGAGGATTTCCTGGAGCAGCTTAAATCTATTAGGAAGATGGGACCGATTGCCCAGCTGGCCGAGATGCTGCCGGGCATTGGGAAAATCGCCAGCAAGGTGCCCGAAGGCGTTCAGGAAGCCCAGCTACAAAAAGTCGAGGCTATTATATGTTCCATGACCCCCCAGGAGAGGCAGAACCCTAATATCATCGGGGGGAGCCGGAGGAAACGAATTGCCAGGGGCAGCGGCACCGGCACCCACGACGTCAATCAGCTGCTCAACCAGTTCTCGCAGATGCAGAAGCTCATGAAAATGGGCATAAGCGGCAAGCTGCCTAAAAACATTATGGGGATGTTCAAATAACCGACCGTCATTCCCGCGAAGGCGGGAATCCAGCGAGGGGTAAAGGGGCGGGTTCTGTAAATTGTAATATCAGGTTCTACTCCTCAATCTTCTTACTTTCCAGGTTCATCAAGTCACGGGAAAAGAACCCGGCTAATGCACAACTCATTACGGCCGCCCCGGAAATGAGAAATGTCAGACGCACGCCGATGGCATCCGCTAACGGCCCGGTAACCGCCAGTCCCAGAGGCATCATCGCGCCGGTAATCGAGCCCATCAGCGCAAAAAACCTCCCCTGAACGTCTCTGGCCACCACTGATTGAAATACCGCCATCACAGAGCCGTTCATAAGAGCACCGCTCATCCCGGCGACAAATTGCATTGCTATGCCCATTAAAAACAGGCTTTCCGTGGTGAAACTGAATACCATTATAGCGATAGCCTGGATGATTATAAACGTAAAACTTGTAACAATACGCCGCTTAAAACCGCCCCATATCCCTAAAATAAGGCCGCCGGAAATAAGACCGACTCCCCTGGCGGCCTGTAACCAGCCGAGTCTAAACACTTCACCGCCTAAATGATCTGTAACAAATATAGGCAATAAGGAATTGCCGGGGGCGGCAAAAAAACTCATCACAGAAAATAGTATTAAGATCAGCAGCAATCCCCGCGACGACGCTACATAACGGAAACCCTGTACCATATCGCCGATAACATTGGGTTTGACAGATAAAGTTGTACGCGGCGGTTGAGGTATTCCCAGCGGTATCAAAAACCCGATGGCGATCACGGCGGTGATGATATCTACGGAGAGCACCCACTGCATTTCCAGGGCTTCTATGAGAAAAGCGCCAACCGGCGGGGCAACGATATACATGGCACCTCGAAGCGTCATGTTAAGACCATTGGCCCTGGCAAGATGTTTCTCCGGAACAATCATGGGGATGGAAGCTTCCAGCGCCGGCATCTGGAAAGACCCGCTGATTCCCCTGCCTGCCATTACAACATAGATATGCCAGACCTGAATAGTGTTTGTATAAAACAAAACGACCAGCGCCAGCGTTAACAGCATGGTCGCCAGGTCGCCGTATATCATGATCTTTTTGCGGTTCCACCGGTCGATAAACGGCCCGATGAAAGGCCCTAATACAACACCCGGGATGATACTTACCATTATAGCCATGGCAAGCACTGTGGCGGAGCCGGTCTCTTTGGCAAGGTACCATGCCAGCGCAAAACCTACCACGGAACTGCCGAACATAGAAGCCGCCTGGCTGGACCATAATACGAAGAATTTTTTCACGACAGTTATACCCTCATGAAGAGAGCTAAAGGTAAATCACTTTTCAGATTATAAAGGATTTAACACGTGATTGTGAACTAAACTCCCCGAAGAACATCATGGGCATGTTCCGTTAATTGTCATTCCAGCGTAGGCTGGAATCCAGTGGTGGGGTAAATGTGGTCTGTCCTTTCTGGTGGAAGGATGTGTCAATCCGGGAATGTTATGCCATATTCTTCTAATGGATTGTCCCTCTTTCGTAAAGAGGGATTAAGGGAGATTTAGACTTCTCATCTGCTTTCTACCGTAGACTCTTCCTCAGCCTTCTGGTTTTCCAGGTCCATCAGTGGCTTGCTTAACATCGCCAGTGGAAGGATAATCAGCCATGCCCCGCTGGCAATCCAGTAGAGTGAACGTATGCCCAGCCAGTCCGCTACCGGTCCGCCGATTACCAACCCGAGTGGAAAGGCCGCCGTGACTATCGAACCATATAACGAGAATACCCGCCCCTGCATGTCTTTAGCCACAATAGAATTCATGATTGCTCCGAGCGGAGCGGCGACCAGAGCCATGCCCACTCCCATAAACAGCATGGCGGGAACAGTGGTGGTATAGAAAATAGTGGGGGATGTAAAACCCAGTCCTACACTGCACGGTATCATTATCAAAAAACCCAGGAAAGCCGTCCACATGCGCTTTTTAAATCCGCCCCATACTCCCAGCGCTAAACCCCCTAAAATACCGCCGATGCCGCTGGCGGAACCCAGCCAGCCCAGTTTCAATACATCTCCTTCCAGGTGCGTATTCACCAGTACCGGTATCAGACTGGACGCGGGTGCTACGAAGAATATGAGGAAAGCCATCATGCCTATTAGAATGGGCAGCCCTGGCTTTGCCCAGATATATTGGAAACCCTGCTTCATATCGCCGAAGTAATTGGCTTTCACTGCCAGGGTAGTACGCGGCGGCTGGGGTATTACCAGCGGGAGCAAACAGGCAACTGCGATTATTGCCGTGATGATATCCACGGAAAGCACTCCCTGCATGGGTAGGGCTTCCATTAAAAATGCGCCGGCAATTGGCGCGACAATCTTGATGGCGCTCTGCAGCATCTGGTAGAGTCCGTTGGCTCGCACCAGGTGTTTTTCCGGCACAATCATGGGAATGGAAGCTCCCAGGGCCGGCATCTGGAACGTTTCACCGATTGCCCTGCCCATCATAATAAGGTAAATGTGCCATATCTGGATGGCGTCCATCGCGAACAGGACGACCAGCACCACCGTCCACAGCATGACGTACAGGTCGGCGAAAATCATTATCTTTTTACGGTTCCAGCGGTCGACCAATGGCCCGACGAACGGTCCCAGGACGATTTGCGGTATTATCGCCACTATCAAGGCGGTGGCGAGTATCGTGGCGGAACCGGTTTCCCGGGTCAGGTACTAGGCCAGCGCGAAGTTCACCACGGCGCTTCCGAACAGGGAAGCCGCCTGGCTGGACCAGAGGACGAAGAACTTACGCATGTCGTCTCCTCAAATTGTGTTTAAAAGTCATGGATTCGTAGTGACTATATCATGGAGAAATAATATTGGGAAGAGATATAAATAGTTCTACTTTTGTTCTATTTTTTTAGTTTTCTCCGTTTTACGGCGCCTTTCTGGCGGGCTGGAGAAAGTGCCTTTTATCATCGCTTCACAAACCTGCCCGAAAGCATCCAAATCGACTTCCGGGTCCAGCGATTTATGGATCATAATCCCAAACACCATACCCATAATGGCACGGGCTATTGACAAAGGGTCGAGCCTGGCGTTGAACACTCCCGCGCGTTGATTGTGTTTGATAAGTTCGATGAGTCTATCATGGGTTGCATCCTGATTCTTCAGCATAGCTTCACGAATGCCCTTGTTACGGGTAGCCTCCGAATAAAAATCTAGTTGAACGCTAATCCTATTACTAATGTCATTCTGTTTAATGATAGAAAGCCAGAACCTGAAAATATTGTTAAGTGATTCATTCGGGTTTTCAGAAATCAATGAATCTAACGAAGAAATATACCAGTCACTGAATCCCTTTAATACCGTAATGACGATTTCTTCCTTGCTGGAAAAATAATTGTATACGGCTCCGGGGCTTAAATTTGAAGCCTTATAAATATCCTGCATGGTGGTATTATGAAAGCCTTTTTCCACAAAGCATTGAAACGCGGCTCCCAGAATCTCAGCGCGCCTGGCTTCCAGATAGGCCTGGGGCACTTTAGGTGACATAGCTGCCTCCATAAATCGAACGTTCTGTTTATTTATAGACTATTCAGTCTATTTTGTCAAGTGGTATTATGCTATTTCTTTGGAAGTATTTGACAGCGGAAAGCGACTCAGGTTATTGTGATGGCGAAAACTGACTGCAATTATCAGCAAAGACGCCGTAAAAATACTGTAAAAAGGAGATTCAGGCATTTATGAAAGGCAAGAGGATATTCACTGATGAGGAACTTAAGGAAATGAGCGTGCGGACGCTGGACGTCCTGCTCGAGGCCATCGATGCCGGAGACAGGGAAAAGGCGAAGCACCTGGCCCAGCGGATGTACACGGAATTCAACCACCTGCATGATGGTTACTTCACCTGGGTTACCGGCCTGCAGACATATATCTATGACAAACTCGGAGTTGATGCCGTCGAGGAAGCCGAACGGCAGGCCCATACCATCGAGTCAAAAATCGCCTTTATTCCGTCCGGGGAGACCGATTTCCGCAAAAGGGTGGAAGGAATGGCCGGCGGATTGCAGGGGCATCTCCAGCCCATTACCGTCAGGGAGGATGATGAAAAGGTGACCCTAACCATGAAACCCTGCGGTTCCGGGAAAAGGCTTATCCGGATGGGTGGCTATGACGCCGGCTTGGGAAGAGTCAAAGAATCCCACCGCATCACCTGGGGCATGAAGGATTTCCCCCTTTATTGTGTCCACTGCCCGGTTATGGAGGCGCTGGATATAGAGAACACCGGTGATTTCGCATTCTGCCACTTTGTATCTGACCCGATAGGTGAGGAAGACTGCCAGTTTGTTTTTTACAAGAACCCGGCGGATATCCCGGAAGAGTTCTACACCCGGATAGGCAAGGAAAAACCCTACTCTAAATAGTCCTTGAGCTTGCGGCTGCGGCTCGGGTGGCGCAGTTTTCTTAACGCTTTGGCTTCAATCTGGCGGATGCGTTCCCGGGTCACGTTGAATTCCACCCCCACCTCTTCCAGCGTACGGCTCCTCCCGTCTTCCAGTCCGAACCTCAATTGCAATACACGCTGCTCGCGGGGGGTCAGCGTTCCCAGTACGTCTTCGATTTGTTCTTTTAAGAGCTGCTTGGAGGCGATATCCACCGGCGGCAGGGCATTCCTGTCCTCGATGGAGTTGGGCGATTCCAGGGATATGGGCAGCTGCGATACTTTCACGATTTTCCTGACCTTGTCCGAGGATACTTCCATCTCTTTGGCAATCTCTCGGGAGGTGGGCTCGCGACCGTACTCCTGGGCCAGTCGCCGGCTTATCCTGAGCAGCCGGTTGATGGTTTCCACCATATGCACCGGGATGCGTATCGTGCGGGCCTGGTCGGCGATAGCGCGGGTTAAAGCCTGCCTTATCCACCAGGTGGCGTAGGTACTGAACTTATACCCTTTACGATAGTCGAACTTTTCCACCGCCCGCATCAGCCCGATGTTGCCTTCCTGAATAAGGTCGAGCAGGGACATGCCCCGTCCTATATGCTTCTTGGCGACGCTGACCACCAGGCGCAGGTTGGCTTCGATAAGGTGCCTTTCCGCCCTCTTGCCTTCGTGGACGATACCGGTAAAGTGAATCGTCAGTATCCTTTCATTTACCTGGACGGCGTCGAGAAACGCCCGGTCAGCGGTCAGCTTTTCAATGTTATTCAGCGGGACGTCATTGCTGATAGCTTGGCGGACGGTGCCGGGGAGCAGTCGACTCCCCAGAGAAAGGTTGACCAGCATCTCTTCTACTTCGGTTACGGTTACTTCCATTGCCGTGGCTAT
>CAYVPT010000117.1:0-7510 GCA_964453865.1 uncultured Dehalococcoidaceae bacterium | reverse complement strand
CCCTTTTCCAAAGAGGGAAACTTTATACGGGGTGGGGAGATAAGGGGATTGAAGCAAGTTAACAATTACGATAAAGTAAATTATATGGAGAATTTCAAAACTCCCTGGCACAGCCTTACACCGGAGGAAGTAATACCCAAGACCGGTTCGCGTATCTCCGGCCTTACAGATAAAGAAGCCCAAGAACGTCTGACTCAGTACGGCCCGAACGAGCTGACCGGTAAGAAGAAGTCCCCTGTTATAATAGTCTTCCTCCAGCAGTTCCTCAGTCCTTTGATATATGTCCTGCTGGCTGCCGGTATAATTTCTCTGGTATCACAGTTTTTCACCGAAGAAGACCATTACATAGATGCCATAGTGATATTCGGCATAATTATCCTGAATGCTGTAATCGGGACTTTACAGGAGAGCCGGGCTGAAAAAGCTATGGAAGCGCTGCTGGAGATGGCGGCGCCTAAAGCCAGGGTGCGGCGTAATGGAAATATCGAGACCATCCCCGCCCGTGAGATTGCCCCCGGCGATATCATACTTTTCGAAGCCGGAGATAAAGTTCCCGCGGATGTCAGGCTGCTGGAAAGCGCCAACCTGAAGGTCAACGAGTCCGCCCTGACCGGAGAGTCTATCCCGGTTGAGAAACAACTCTCTTCTGCACCGGAGGATGCCATTATCCCCGAAAGAGTGAATATGCTCTTTATGAGCACTATTATTACCAGCGGCAGGGCTACCGGCATAGCGGTGCTTACCGGAATGGCAACCGAAATAGGCAAAATAGCTACCGGACTGGAAGAGGTCAAACAGGAAGCGACTCCCCTGCAGAGGAACATAAAAAAGCTCAGTAAGTATCTGGTGTTCGTGTTCCTGGGAGTCAGTGCCCTTCTGGTGGTGGTCGGTTTACTCCAGGGGCTGGGACTTTTCGACCTGTTCCTGCTGGCGGTGGCCGCGGCCATAGCCTCTATCCCCGAAGGTCTGCCGGCGGTGGTGACCGTGGTACTGGCCATCGGAATGCGGGCGATGACGCGCCGAAACTCCATCATCAGGAGACTGGTGGCTGTCGAAACCCTGGGTTCCGCCACGGTTATCTGCACCGATAAAACCGGTACGCTGACCCTGAACCAGATGACCGTTCGCCGGCTATTTACCAGCGGTAAGTACGTCGAGGTTACGGGTGAAGGCTACGAGCCGAATGGAGAATTCAAGCAGGATGATAACCCGATTAATCCGGTAGAAGATAAAAACCTTAAGCTGCTGTTACAGGCAGGCACGCTGTGTAATGACGCATCTTTAACTCAAAATAATGGCAAACACGGTATCTTCGGCGACCCTACCGAAGGGGCCCTGGTAGTAGCCGCTGCCAAAGC
This sequence comes from uncultured Dehalococcoidaceae bacterium, assembly GCA_964453865.1. Classification (GTDB taxonomy): domain Bacteria; phylum Chloroflexota; class Dehalococcoidia; order Dehalococcoidales; family RBG-16-60-22; genus CAYVPT01. Next base: position 6,152 of record CAYVPT010000117.1, on the reverse strand, counting down.
CGGACTCAACAAAACCGATCTGGAAGAAGCCCATCCGCGGGAAGACGAGCTTCCTTTTGCCAGTGAAAAACAATATATGGTCACCCTGCATTATATGGCGACGCTGCATACAGACGCGGGACATCAAACGGCCTATATCAAAGGTTCCCCAGAGAAAATTCTTTCTTACAGCAAGCATATTCTTAAAAACGGCAAAGCGGCAGCTATTACGGAATCAGATAAAACGCAGATATCCGAAGCGGCGACGAATATGGGCAGGGATGCCCTGAGAGTTATAGGCATTGCCTACCGCGATTTTCCCCGTAAACTGGAGAAATTGTCCGATAAAGATATACAGGATGATTTAACGTTCATCGGCCTGGCCGGTATGGCGGACCCGCCGCGTCCGGAGGCTAAAAAGGCAGTTGCTTTATGTAAACAGGCCGGCATAAAAGTCAAGATGATAACCGGCGATAATAAGATAACGGCGGAATCGGTGGCGCGCCAGATAGACTTACCCCCGGGTAAAGCGATAACGGGGGCAGAACTCCAGAAAATGAGTGACGAGGAACTTGCCGCCGAAATCGACAACATCACTGTTTTTTCACGCATCGAGCCACTCATTAAGCTGAGGATAGTAAACGCCCTCAAGACCAACGGCGAAATCGTGGCGATGACCGGGGACGGAGTCAACGATGCTCCGGCACTAAAGGCAGCCGATATAGGGGTATCCATGGGTATCACCGGAACGGATGTCGCCAAAGAGGCCAGCGACATGGTCCTGGCGGATGACAACTTCGCTTCGGTGGTATCTGCGGTGGATGAAGGCAGGGCTATCTTTAACCGGCTGAGAAACGTCCTTTTCTATACGCTGAATACGAATTTAAGCGAGCTGGTGACGCTGATACTGGCCCTGTTATTCATCGGGAAGTCTCCCCTGCTGGCCGTCCAGATCCTCTGGATTAACCTGGTCACGGACACCGCCGGGGATATCCCGCTGGGGATGGAGCCCAAGTTCGGGGACGAACTCAAACAGCCGCCACGCCACGCCAGCGTCGGCCTTATCTATCCGGGACTCTTCGTAAGGATAATGATAATGGCGGTGCTGATAGGACTGGGGACCTTCCTGATTTTCCGCTGGGCTGATACGAGAATGGCCATCGAGGAAGCCCGAACGCTGGCTTTCTGCGCTATCGTCGCCTTCGAATGGCTGATGGCTTTCAGCGCCCGTTCGGATGAACATACGGTATTTAATCTGGGTATTTTACGCAACCGTGCCCTCGTATTTTCTATTACCCTGGCGGTATTATTACAGATAGCCGTAGTCTACGTGCCTTTCCTGCAGACCGCCTTCGGCACCGTTCCCCTATCACTTAGCGACTGGGGTATTGTCGTGCTGGCGGCCGGGGGACTGTTCGCCGTCGAAGAAATCCGCAAAGCTGTCTTTCCAAAACTCTACAGCTTCGGCAAGTACCAACCGATGAAGAGCGAATAATATTCACCCCGGGAACGCTGGCATTCTGTGCCGAGGGCTATTTAAAATTCAGTCACACAGCTCCTGAGGCTATATTAACTATGGCAACGAGGTAACAAGTGGTATCATTATTGGGGGCAGGTCAAAGGCCCCAATTACACAAACACAGCGGCGAACACGAGGTAGCCTGCATTAGAGCCTGAAAGGTTCCGTTTCCCGGCAGGAGCATCCTCGCGCATTCCTGTGATTCAGGACCGGACCTGCTTATAAATAATGCATGAACAAAGCATTGTTGAATCGCTATTAGCCCTGGCAATCGAAAACGCGGAGAAAGCCAAAGCCAGCAAAATTCTCAGGATTTATCTGGTTGTCGGCGAACTCTCCGGTGTGGTCGAAGAGTCCGTGGATTTTTATTTCAGCATCCTTGGCAAAGACACCATCGCGGCAGAGGCCAGTCTGTTTTTTACGCATATCCCCGCCCAGGTACGCTGCCGCAACTGCAATACGGTCTTTATTCCCGAAAAATTTGATTTCCATTGTCCCAAATGTAAGGAGCAGCAGATAGAAATAATTCACGGGCGTGAGTTGTATATCGATAGTATGGAGGTAGAATAAATAAGCGTAAAATACTGACCACGGTTTTTGACTTCTAAAAGGTGATTATAGTAATGTAACATCGAAATAAGTAACGGCTGCCAGCCCGGCGGCACCCGGACCGACTAGAACAGAGAAGGAGAATTATGAGTGAAAATGGCATTCACAGTGAACTGGCCAGGAAATTGGGCGCGCCCGCGTCCAGGCGTTTTCTCGCCGTTCTCGAGGAAATGCTTTCCTCCGAAGAAGCCAGAGTTTGCCTCGCGTTGTATTTCCCGGCGACCTGCGGGGAACTGGCAGAGGAGTTGAACATCAGTGAAGAAGACCTCTCTCCGATACTTGACAGTCTGGTAGACAGAGGAATACTCACCCGGGGCAAGACACAGTATGCCTTTCACACGACCCTCCTGGGGTTCCATCATGATGTAGCCGATACGGGTGTGCACACCGGGCCCCACGCCATGTCTCAGAAGGTCAAGGACTTGTGGGCAGACTTCTTTTACAATGAGTGGTCAGTTGACTGGGTAAAAATGGCCAGCGAGAGGAAGAGAGCCGGGGGGCACGGCATCATGTTGACGCCGGCCATCGGCGCTCTCGAAATCAGCACCAATATCAGCCCGGAGCAAATCCTGCCGCAGGAAAACTGGAAAATGCAAATAAAGCTGGCTAAAAGGAGAATCATCGCTCCCTGCGGTTGCCGGGTTCTCTGGGGAAAATGCGACCACCCGTTAATGACCTGTTTTGCCGTTTTTGATAATTCCAGGGGCGAATATTATCTCAACCAGCCGGGCCGTTTGCTGAAAGAAATCTCTCTGGAAGAAACCATAGAGATTGTGCGCGCCAATGAGGAAGCCGGACTTATTCACTGGGGAGTCTGCTATTGCTGCCCGGACGCCTGTGAAATGCTCTATTCTTATACCAAAGCCGACAGACTTGACCTGGTAGAGCCCAACCGGTTCGAGGCCAGGGTAGATGAGGACCTTTGTATTGGCTGTCAGGACTGTGTTGAAAAATGCCCCTTCAATGCCATTGAAATGATAAAGACCCCAAACTCCAAGAAGCTCAAGGCGTCTATCATTGCCGAGAATTGTAAGGGGTGCGGCGTCTGTATCGTCGGGTGCAAACAGAAGGCGATGAGATATGAAATAGTGCGGTCGCCGGAGTACCTCAAGGCTCGCGAGTTTCGAATGCCAGCCCCCCCACCCAATACGTCCGGTCGACGTATTTCTGTTAATGTTAAGGTCGGTCCTTACGGCGGATATTACGAACTCGATTAGACTGACCTTTATTTAGCAACTATTGGATTCCTGAAACAATCAGGAGGCATATCATGGTAAGCGAAGATATATATCTTGAAGCAGCCGAGAAGCTGGGCTACCCGGGTTCGGCAGCCTGCGTCAAGTTTCTACGGGTACTGTTTACGCCCGAAGAGGGCAAACTGCTCCTCGAATTCCTGGAGCCGGCGACCTGTTCACAGGTCGCTAAAAGGCTGAACATGAATGAGAAAGAGCTTCAGGAAAAGCTCGATGATTTCAAACGCAGAAGATTGCTTTTCTACGGAAAGACAGAGTATGTCTTTAAATTCGGGATACATGTGTTTTTCGCGCGCATCCCTCATGCCAAGGACGAATATATCCCCGAGGGATTCTGGGAAGCATGGGCAGAATTCCATCCCGAAGAAATCGAGAGGTTTCAGGGCGGCATATCCAACAGCCTGGACGGACCTCAGGCTACCGGGGTGCCGGGGAGCAGGATAGTCCCCTACCGTTTAGCTTTAGAAGCCAGTCCAAAAGTCAAACCCGAGGATATCCTGTGGTATGAGGATATGGCCCAGATATTCGCCAGGGAAGAGTTAATAGGCATCGTCGAGTGTCCCTGCCGCAAAGAATTTCATAACTGCGACAGGCCGCTGATGACCTGCTACTACTTTTCTGAACACACGCTGGAGCGCGACGTTAACGAAGATTCCGTAATGAAAAAACTCACGGTGGAAGAGGCAATACATTATTCCGACGAGCTGGAGAAGGGCGGACTGATGCACCTGATGGGTAATTTTGCCGGAATCCCGGACTACGTGATGTGCAATTGCTGCGAATGCTGCTGCGTGGTCCTGGGGCCCGCCATCCGTTCCGGCAGGCTGCGTCAGCTGTATTCACCGAGCAGATATGTGGCCACTATTGATAAGGACTTATGTGTCGGATGCGAGGTCTGCACCGAACGATGTTTCTTCAACGCCATCGAGATGCGAATGACGATGGACTCGGACAAGAAAAAGGCACACATCCTTGAAGAATATTGCATGGGGTGCGGTTCCTGTATTGTCGGGTGCAAGCAGAAGGCGTTGACATTTGAACTGGTACGCCCGCCGGAGCATATCCCGGAGAAACCTCCCCGTATGGATTTTGCCGCGATGCCCGGTGTATCCATCGTGAGAGAAGACACACTCAAGTAAGAGGGCTTTTAACAGGAATACCAGTGGTGCGAGGGCGGTCCGGGTGGTAAAGATATCCGGGAGTTTAGCGGCGTTCCTTGATGAAATAGAGGATAAGGTCATCATCTACCGGGACGTGCTGACCCGGGACAACAGACTCATTTCTATGACATAGACCCAGTCCATCGGGGACATAACCGCGCAGGACATACATCCGCTGGGCCGGTCCGTAATCCGCATACATGCCGACGCCGATGCCAACCCGGGGCGACCGCTCGAATATCCGCCGTTCCGCCTCATCCACCAGGGCAGAGGCGATACCGCGACGCCGGAAAGCGGGCAGTACGCGGAGGTCATTAATTTCCGGGGTTTCTTTTGCCGCGAAAGGCGGATAATCAGAGTACCACTTGATGGTCACGTACCCGGCGATATCTTTTTTAGAGTGCGCGACGAGTATCTCTCTTTTACCGCACGCCTGCTCGGCGAGATAGTCTTCGAAATGGACAGCGGGGGCATTCCAGGGGTCGCCGGCAAACGCGGCGGTGATAGAAGGAATTTCCTCAGCTTCAAGCAGTTTGATATTAATATTCATTATTTTACAAGGTCGCTTTCACTTTTTAGTAAAGAATACAAGAAGTGGTCATAATATTTGTCGCGGAAATTATATTCTCCTCTAAGCATCCCTTCTTTTTAAAACCCACTTTTTCTAATAATCGCATTATTGCGAAATTTACAGTATGAATGTTTGTAGGTATTCGGTTAATGTTAATCTCACTAAAAAGCAGAGCTTATGGATTTATTTAAAGCTTCATTCATATAGCCCTTCCCCCAGTTCTCGGGAAGAAGGTCATAGCCGATTTCTACCCGGTTGTTTCTCTTGTCCCAGATATGAAATCCGCAGGTACCCAGGCGAATGCCTGTCTCTTTATTTATGATAACCCATCGATTGTGGTCGATAGATTCATTGTTGTACCAGTTAATCAGGTCTCTGGCTTCATCAATCGATTGTAAAGGCTCGGCGTCAACCAGGTATTTATTTACGACAGGACTGGAGAATAATGTTAAAAAGAAATCGGCGTCCTCCAGTGAGATATTTCTCAACAGCAACCTCCCGGTATTTAAATCTTTGAAAAATCCCCTGTCCACCTGATCACCCGCGAATTTTTTACTTTTCCCCACCCGCAACCAGCTTTTTAACGGTTTCAACGATTTCCGTAGTAGGCGTCCCCGGCCCGAAGACGGCTTTGACGCCCATCTTCTTCAGGGCGGGGATATCGTCCTCGGGGAGAATGCCGCCGGCGACGACGATAACGCTATCCTGGCCTTTTTGTTCCAGACCCTGCATGACTTCCAAGAAAAGTTCCAGGTGGGCGCCGGAGAGACAGCTCAGGCCGATAACATTGACGTCTTCCTGAAGGGCGGCCGCAACAATCATTTCCGGCGTCTGACGGATGCCGGTGTAAATGACCTCCATGCCGGCATCACGCAGGGCACGCGCCACCACTTTAGCGCCGCGGTCATGCCCGTCCAGTCCGGGCTTGGCAATCAGCACCCGTATCTTTTTTCGACTCATAAACTGCTCCCAGACCTGCTACTAAAACCCCTGTCATTCTGGCGTAGGCCAGAATCAACACTCATTATCCCCTCCCCTGGATTCCCGCTTTCGCGGGAATG
>CAYVPT010000116.1:0-7608 GCA_964453865.1 uncultured Dehalococcoidaceae bacterium | reverse complement strand
GAAAGCGTCAATGAAGCATGTAGCCTGGAAGTGGGGTTATGGTCAACGAAAGGTTGGTGTTCGTGGGGAAGGGGACGGCTGCGGCGGGGTATTGGAGGCGTATGCGGGGTGGTTTAAGGGGTTAATGTGTGTACAATAACCCTCATGAGCAGACCACGGGTGAAAGATCGGGCGTTGGTGCGTGTAGAGCGGATAGCCTTGCGAGTGCGTCCTGGTCAACGGCAGCGGTGGGAACGAGCCGCTTCCCGGGCTGGGGTATCAGGAGCCACTGTGACGAGTTCCTGCTCTTCGACCGCCCGGTTATTCTGCTGGCCAATCAGTGGCTGCGTGAAAATTTCCCTGATATCGGCATTAAAACGGATTTAGCCGGCCTGGAATTGTCCATCAGGAGAAGCATCGAAAATCCCGCCGAATTTCACGAGTCCCGGGTGCTGTGGCTCAATAAGACTATTTCTCAACCGGACGGCCAAAGCTCCGGGCGGTGTATCGATATCATGACGGAAAAGTCCGGAATCACCAATCCCAGGTTTGTCTTCATCCACGGCGGCGATGCCGTCAGGAAGACCAACCTGGCACCCATATACACGGAGGCCCGCCGGAGGGCGCTGAACGCCGACTTCGTGGTGTCGCAGAGGAAGTCGCGCGGATGGAACGATACTGTCTACGTTGCCGCCCATGTCGCCGACCTTAATATAAACGGTGGTTTCAAGGTACACTTCGACCACGGTCTGAAGGGACAGGGCACGGCAAACGTGGCTACGGCTATTGAGTATTACCGGGAGCAGGATTATTTTCCTCTGAATGATCTGCACATCACCGCCGGGGAGGTCGGCCAGGCCAGGACCGAGATGCTGCTGGGTCCGTTGAGTGATAGAGCCGTCATCGGCGGCTACCCCAAGGCCGATGACCTGCTCCGGTTCAATACGGAAGAGAATAAAAAAAGCGTTTTTAGCGAATTGGGATTTGAAACGGGCCGGCCGATGCTGACCTACGCTTCCGCCGGCCGGCAGAGTCACGACAAGCCCGGCGGCTCGCTGAGCGATGAGGTCATCAGTGTATTACGGGATATCGCGTCCCGCCGGGACTATAATATCCTCATCAAGCTGAAGTACCCGAAGGGTATCATCGTCGTCCAGGCCCTGAATAAACTCCGGAGAATGCTGGCGATATAGTCGAGATATAGCGTGAGTAAACGGTCGGATGGTATAAAGGTCGCTCTGGTAGGCATTTATCCGCCGCCCTACGGCGGCGTCTCTATCCACATACACCGGTTGCACGCCCAATGTCTGGACAATAATATCCGGTGTACGGTCTGGGATATCAGCCGCCACGTTAAAAAAGCCCGGAATGTTATCAATATGAGTCGCCCCTGGAACTGGCTGCGCGTCCTCGCTTCCCGGCAGGACGTTATTCATGTCCATACCACGGGTATGCACTGGATTCTTCCGGCGTTTTTCTATTATCTGGCCAGAATTACGGGTGCGAAATACGTCCTGTCTTACCACAGCCTGAGGTACGGACCCCGGGATTTCAGTCCCCTCGGGCGCCGGGTACTGAAGACCATCCTGTCGTCAGCGGCGTGGTGCATCGCTACGAACACGGAAATAATGGAGAAGCTCATTACTCTCGGCGCGGTAGCGGAAAGAGTCAACGTGGTACCGTCTTTCCTGCCGCCGGTTAAAAAAGAGTCGGAGATTGCGGCGATACCCCGGGAAGTCAGTGACTTCATGGACGGACATAAGCCGGTGATATCGGCGAGTGCCTTTAGAGTCATCATTTATGAGGGTATTGACCGCTATGGTATTGACATGTGCCTGGAGCTGTGCGCTTCGTTGAAAAGCGTTTATCCCGGGATAGGCCTGGTCTTTTGCCTGCCGGACACAGGCGATGGTCGGTATTTCCGGGAGATGAAACGCCGGATTGCCGAAAAAGGAATAACGGATAGCTTTTTATTTCATACCGCGCCCGGGCAGTTCTATCCCTTGCTCATGAAAAGCGATATCCTGGTGAGACCCACCAACACGGACAGCTACGGAATATCGGTGGCCGAAGCCCTGTATTTTGGGGTGCCGGCCATTGCCAGCGATGTCTGTCCGAGACCCGCCGGCACGGTGCTATTTAAGAACCGTGATGTTGAGGACTTTATCGACCGTGTTAAAATGGTCTGGGATAATTATGGTCATTATAAGTCGGAACTGGAGTCTCTGGAAGTGACCAGCGGACTGGACGGGATACTGGAAATATACCGTAGACTAGCGGATGAAAGTATGGCTGGCAGTGAAAATGTATAATATTTTAATAATGCGTCTTTAAAAAACCGGGTCACTGGTGAGTCCGGTGTGGAGATGGAGAAATATATCATGGGCATAAAGAGGTTCATTCAGGGATTTATTCCGGGTGAATCTATTGCCCGGAGGTCTGTTATCGCGGCACTTCGTGAGCAGAAGCTGTTGCCTCTTTCTAATCGGTTGAATGAAATCGTACCGGACATTTTTCAGCAGTACAGCAGCTTTGCTCTGGATACGGAGTACTTAAGGACCAAGGTCAGGGGACAACATGCCTTCCAGATTGAACTCGTAAATCAAGCCCTGGAGTATATCGGTGGTAAAAAAGAGAATATGAATATCGTTGATATTGGCGATTCGGCCGGGACTCACCTGAGATACCTTCAAGCCCTCTATAAAGAGCGGGCGTTCCGTTGTCTGAGTGTGAACGTGGACCCGGAGGCGGTGAAGAGAATCCGGCAGGCCGGACTGGAAGCAATCCAGGCTCGCGCTGAAGAACTGGCCAAACATCAGGTTGACGCGGATATACTCCTCTCGTTTGCCATGGTGGAGCATTTAGTGAATCCCTGCGGTTTTCTTCACAGCCTTTCTGAAAGCACGACCTGCCGGGCATTTATTGTCACCATTCCTTACGTAGCGCAGAGCCGGGTAGGCTTGCGTTTTATCAGGCAAGGCCAGCCGCGTCATGTCAATGCTGAAAGTACGCATATTTTTGAATTATCGCCGGATGATTGGCGCCTGGTTTTCCGTTACACGGGATGGGAGATACTGGCGGAACGCATTTACTATCAGTACCCCCGAAGGTCGCCGTTGACCCCGGCGTTAAAGACGTTCTGGAGGAGGAACGACTTCGAAGGATTTTATGGTGCCATATTGAAACCCGATAAAACGTGGAGCAAATTATACGCCGATTGGTAATAATATCAGGGTTATGGATTTACCATGCAAGTAAGCATCATCATTCCAACCTATAACCGGGCTCATCTGGTCATCGAGACAATCGACTCAATATTGAAACAGTCTTTCCGGGACTTCGAGTTGATTATCGTGGATAACTGTTCCCGCGATAATACCGAAGAAGTTATCGGAGGATGCTCTGACGGGCGCATCAGGTATTTTAAAAATGATAACGGGGGCGTTATCGCCGTCAACCGGAATTACGGCATGGATCAGGCCGGGGGCGAATACATCGCCTTCTGCGATGATGACGACCTCTGGCTGCCGGAAAAGCTGGAGAAGCAGTTGCTGGAGTTCGAGAAGGACAGCGGATTGGGGCTCGTCTGCACCAATGCTCTGATGGTTAGCGAGGGTAGAGACCTCGATAAATTTAATAGGAGCGGACTCTCCGATAATGATTTTGCTCTAAGCTCGCTGCTCCGGAAAAATCCTATAGTCTGTTCCTCGGTGCTGATAAAAAAGGACGTTATCGATGACGTCGGTATTTTTGAAACGAATCCGGCCATCTTTACCGCCGAGGACGGCGAGCTCTGGATGAGGATAGCCTGTAAATATCGCATAAAATATGTAGATTTACCTCTCGTTAAATACAGGGTGCATTCCAGTAATATCAAGAAAATAGCCGCTGCCGCCATGAAACGCAACCGGGCATTATACCGTAGCTTGCTTAACAAGGGGGTAATCGGTCGCGGACTTTACCGGTGGCTTTACCTGCGGACGCTGTTCATCGAATTACTCTGGCGTACACACACCATTAGATTAGCTTCCTGGCTCAAGAGAGAGGTTTATTAAAAGAGCTGTGGGATATTAAATTAAGATTTGTTTATACTCCTGCAGTATTCTTAATGCCTTCAAGCATTACACTAGAAGTATAAAAGACTGGAATTGTGAGTCTCGGAGCCTCATTCGCTTGATTTTAAAACCACACTTTAAAAATATCTTACGATATTCTCGGTTGGTGTAATAATGGTCTCCGGTAACTGTATTCGCCGGATAAAGGTTGCCTGGTTTGGGGATAAGTCCTTTGACATGAAAAGTCCTTCCTAGGAGCTTTTTCTGTACCCTCCTGGGTATAAATCTGGAAATCAGTAGTTTCAATATATAGTAAATGTAGCCTTTGGCGGCGTTTACTATATGTTCCCCGATTATAATAACGATTCCGTCCTGAGTGAGTACTCTATTAATTTCATTTAGTAATTTTTCAGGTTTATCAGCATGGTGAAATGCCTCGGAAAGAAACGCAAAATCCATGGATTTATCGGCTATATGTAAATCATAGAAACTTCCGAGAACAAGAGTCACCTTATCTCTTGGGATTTCATAGTGCTCCAGTACTTTTGGCCCTAGTTTGAGGAGCCTGTGCTTCGCATATTCCAGGCAGTATAACTTATCAATATCACCTGAAGCGAACAGATAGTGGGCTGCCCAGAGATTACCGGCACCCAGGTCAATCCCAATGCCTTTGAGTTTCCGATGGAATTCAGATTCAAGGACATCTATACATTCCTGCAAGTCTTGGGAAAGACCTACTTTATCAAGATAGTCTTCCATCTTTGAAAAATTGCCGTTTAGAATATTCCATTCTTTATTTTTTTCTTGTTCTTCATCGTTCCAATATTCTGAATGATCGCTCTTTTTTAAATCGAGATCGTCGATCCAGTATTCTACGTTATATTCGGTCATCTTGATTACTCCGCGATAGTGCAGGTACCAGACCTTCGTAAAGATGAGCTTGTTTAGTATTTGCCTGGCTTTTTGGGATTTCTTTGCCGGTTCTTAAAGCGGCTATCTCTCGACCAGTCCGATGCCCAGGTATTTTATGCCGTGTTCTTCAAATAGCTTCCGGTTATAGACCCTTCTCCCGTCGCAAACTACCGGATTTTTCATTAATTTTTTAAAGACCTCGGGTGGTATGATTTCGTATTCGTGCCATTTTGTGACCAGAATACAGGCGTCAGCGTCCTTTAACGCATCTTGATAGTCCGTCGAATATTTAACGTTCTGTAATTCGAGTTCTCCCGCATTATCCACTGCCACAGGGTCACAGGCGTATACGTTTGCCTTTTTCCCCAGTAATTTCTGGATTATTTTTATGGATGGAGACTCACGTATATCATCGGTATCCGGCTTAAAAGCTATACCCAGTACGGCGATTTTTTTATTTGATAAATCCCCTATCTCTCTTTCCAGTCTGTTGACAACTCTGTCAGAACGGGCTTCGTTTACTTTGATAGCCGCTTTGATAATATCCGGGGTATATTTCTTTTTCTCGGAGTAATTCACTAAAGCCTTGGTGTCCTTGGGAAGGCAACTCCCGCCGAATCCGCACCCTGCCGCTAAATATGAAAGTATCCCGGGATTTATCGGTGCGCCGTTGACCCTGGGATTTAGTCTTTTATCCAGCTTGATGCCGTTCAGTACCTCGTTCACATCTATATCGCCGGTCTCCTCGGCGATATCGGCGATTTCGTTCGAGTATGAAATGAGTATTGCCAGTAAGCTGTTCATCGAATATTTAATCATTTCAGCGGTCCGCAGGTTAGTCTTTATTATGAGTGAGTCCCCAAACACACTGTATAATTCTTCCATTATTTTAAAGGTTTTCTCACCGTTAGCGCCGATAACGATTCTATCGGGGTTCATGAAATCTACTACGGCGTTTCCCTCTCTCAGGAATTCCGGGTTTACGCACAGGCCGAAATCCCCGGCTCGCTTCCCTGAATTCTCTTCAATGATACCGGCGATATACGTATCCGTTGTTGAAGGAACAACCGTGCTTTTGATACAGACTACATGGTAGCCATCCTTATGCCGGAGTATCTTTCCTATTTTTTCAGAAGCGTCTCTGATATTTGATAAATCTATACCACCGGCTTTGTCCGGAGTCCCGACGGCGACTATCGTGATAACGGTGTTATTGACCGCATACTCTATGTCCTGAGTGGCTGAAAAAGTTCCTTCATCTATTACCCTTGCCAGCAGACTGTCCAAGCCGGGTTCGTATATTGAACTCCGTTTGTTGTTGATATTCTTTACTCTCTCGGGTAATACATCGACACAAATAACTTCGTGTCCTTTGTCCGCCAGGCAGACACCGGTTACTAACCCGACATATCCGGCACCGATGATTGACACTTTCATTTTCCGGTCTCCGCGTCATATTGTTCTTGGCACCAGGCAAATGTTCTCGACAATCCTTGTCGCAGACTTATTTTCGGCGAATATTCAAGCAGTGTTCTTGCCTTGGTCAGGTCCAGATGCCTTCTATCCGGATTATCGGTAAGGTAATCCGGGTCGTCGCTCTTCCGGAACCTGACCTTGAGACTATCATTTTCAGACACGCTGATTACTTCTTCAGCCAGCTCGTACATGCTTATTTCTCGTTCGTCGTTGCTGATGTTGAATTCCGTATTCTTTTCAGAAAAAAGAATTTTAAAAAACCCGATTATGGCGTCGGTAATATAGCAGAAACACCGGGTGGGTTTCCCGTTGCTTAGTATCACTACATCCTCCCCCCTCAGAACATTGTTTATATAATCGGGAATTACACGTCGGTCATCCAGCCTCATTCCGGGTCCATAGATATTACCGGGTCTGACTATTTTCAATGGAATATTGAATAGCCTTCGATAAGTCACGCACAGTGTTTCGCCGAAACGTTTGGATTCATCGTAACAGGCTCTGGGACCCGTAAACGAAACATTCCCGTTGTAAGTCTCCGGGGTGGGAATATTCGTCGCGGTAGGGTCGCCGTATACTTCGCTGGAACTGAAAAACATAAAGCTGATACACCCCTGTTTTTTAGCAGAATCGAGCATGTTTCGCAGGCCGTTGACGGCCGCGTCGATTGTTTCAAGCGGATGCAATCTGTAATGTGTCGGCGAGGCGATTGTAGCGGTGTGAATGAAATAATCGACTTTTTCCTTAATATCTATACGTTCGCTTATGTCCTTATTAATTATCTTGATGTGAGGGCTGCTTCTCAGATGTTGAATCCTCTCCGACAGCCCGGTGATGTAATTATCGATGCAATATATCTGACAGGGATACTTCAGGATATTATTGTTGGCGTAATCTATCACATCTAGAAAATATGCGCCGATGAAACCGGCTCCGCCGCTGATAAGAAGTTTTTTATCCTCAAGTTGCTTGAGTTCGCTAGAGATACTTCTGGTTATCTCAATGACATCTTCTTTGATAATATTGCTTAAAGCCATATTATTCTCCGGTATTACCACACCTCCCAGTATCTCTTGTTTTCCCGGCTCAGTTTATCCAGGTAGTCCCGGTCGCGGATGTTGTCCATGCACTGCCAGAACCCATCGTGCCGGTAGGCCTGCAGTTGCCCGTCTTTAGCCAGCTTTTG
>CAYVPT010000115.1:0-7672 GCA_964453865.1 uncultured Dehalococcoidaceae bacterium | reverse complement strand
CGTCTTTTACAATCCCCCGGAACATCAAGCCGGCGTATTTCTTATGCCCCCCGGCATACTCACGCGCCCTTTCCACCCCCAAGATTTCCTCTTCTTTCATCTTTACCCGGTTCGCCATGTTCCGCCTCCTCGCTTTGTATTTCGTTTAGCTTCAGATTGACCGCCGTATCGACGCCGAAATGCGCCGCCGCTCTCAGTTCTTCCAGGGCTTCCCTCTCTGTCCCGCCCAGGCCGATAGCTGCCATGGGGCTCCAGACGATGTAGTAGCTTTGTAACTCTTCGTCATATTTACATGAGATTTCACTATCGGGTAGCGGTATCATAACCTGACCTCACACAAGATAACTCGACTGTCGGTTTATATAAAGCTCTGCAAGATACGACTTAATGCCAGTTACGTTTGCCGCCGACCGCCGCCAGGGGCGCCACGGCAATCCACAGCGTAATGGTTATCAACATCGAAGTGACGTAGTTGATATCCGCCGTTATGCCGATTTTCGGGGCGACCACGTCCCAGAGAAGCATGAAAAACAATGAACTCAGGAAAAAGCCCGGAATCGCCGCCATTATTCTGAAGAAACCCATTTTAACCCTCCTGTTTCTTTATTCTTCGAGTATCGACTCGATATCGTCGTAAGTCTGGACGAGAATATCGCGGATACGCTGCATCTTTTCGGCATCCTGCCCGCGAACTCCCCGGCTGAGCAGGTGCTCCAGCGCATGGTACTCCTTCATCACCATCACCATCTTGCCGATGTTCTTAAAACTCCACCGGCGTTTCATCTGGTTCTTAACACCGTTGCTGATGTTCTTCTTTTTAGCTAGAAATTCGTGCCCATTATCGGTAATCGTATATACTTTTTTCCCCTCCTCCTCGTTAGAACTGGCGTACCCCATTTCCTCCAGCATCTGTAGCGTGGGGTAGATAACGCCGGGACTGGGCTTGTACAAACCATGCGACTGCTCTTCAAGCTCGCGGATAATATCGTAGCCGTGCCTCGGTGTATCCTTTATCAGTTCCAGAATGACGTACTTCAGGTCGCCCTTCTGAAAAGAGCTTCCCCGCCGCGAACCCTGGAAAAACTTTTCTCTATCATATTTTCGGTCTCTAAACATTACCGACTCCTTATAACTGTTTATTACTATGAAGTATATATCTAGATATATCTAGATATATCTAGATATATACTATAAAGGCAGACCTGCTGTTTGTCAAGGGGTTTTTATATTTTTTTGATACTTATCCCCTCCCCTTTTTCCTCCCCTTTCTTTAATATCTTTTCCCACCTTTACCCTGAACCTGTCGAAGGGCGGCCACCCTCGTGCCATCACCGGCTTAGACCGGAGGTTAATTCCCTCTCTAACTCTCCCCTTACAAAGGGGAGAGAATGATTGTGCAAACCCGTATATCTTTGTTTTTCATCAATCTGTCTCCCTCCTTCGTAAGGAGGGATTAAGGGAGAATTAAGCATCCCTCCCCGGCTTTGATACGCTTCTTTAAATCAATTAAAATATTAATATAATATCCCACTGTATCTAAGGAGTCTTCTTTGGCCTATAAAATTACCGAAGACTGCATCAAGTGCGGCGCCTGTTTCTACGAATGCCCTGTTAATGCCATTACCGAAGGTGAAGACCGGTATATTATCGACCCGGATAAATGCACCGATTGCGGTACCTGCGTTGATGATGTTTACTGTCCCGGCTGGGCTATCGTTAAGGCATGATGCTACCTTAGTCATCCCCGAAACGTAAAACCAAGGGTACCACCCTTATATGGGTACTAACCACCAGTACCTTTTGTTCCCCTACACCTTACTAAAGGACTATTGGTTCTTCTCTTTGTCATTACTACAATGGAAGTAATAACTGTTTTAAATGTATCGGAGGATATCTTTCTTGTACGGAAACTCTGTGATGAAGAGAGTTTTTTCCATATGTACTTCAATACTTATGGCTTTTGTCCTGGGAATCGTCGCCTCGGGCTGGAACCATCCGGCGGCAATTGCCGATTCCAAACCTGACCTCATTGTCCAGAATATCAATACATCGCCCCAGGAGCCGGCCATCGATGATACAGCAACAATTACCGTCACCGTTAAAAATCAGGGTACGGCTGATGCCAGCGCCAGCCAGGTAGTCTGTTATATTGATACCTCTATCCTGGCAACCAAAACGATTAGCAGTCTTGCTCCCGGCGAGATGGCAACCGCGTCATTCACCTGGCAGGCTCAATCGGGTTCTCACGTCATCAAGGCTACTGCTGATTCTACCGGAATCATCCCTGAAACCGATGAAACCAATAATACCCTTACTTCGTCTTTAACAACTCTGGTGCCCGACTTAATCGTTCAGTCGATATCATGGTCACCGACCGATCCGTCAAATGGTGATAATATCATTTTCAGCATCACCGTTAGAAATCAGGGAAACTACCGGTCGCGTGTCACTAAAGTGAATCTCTACATTGACGGGACCTCCCGGGGCTATCGGGACGTTCTCGCTATCGACCCCGGCAGCACCACCATAGTGGACTATAGCTGGATAACCCGGGCCGGTCAGCATAACATCCAGGCGGTGGTTGATGAAACCCAGCAGGTCAACGAATCCGACGAGTCCAATAATGAATATACCTTTACTTTTTCCACCCTGCCCCCGGACCTGATAGTTGAAAATATAACCTGGTCGCCAGAAAATCCGTCTTACAATGATATCGTGACCTACACCGCCACCATCAAGAACCAGGGTACCGGAAGCTCCGATCCGTGCCAGCTGGCTTACTTTATCGATGGCTCCTTTAAATCTTTGCTGTCGTTCCCAGCCATTGAAGCCGGAACTTCGGAAAATATCACCTTTGACCATCTTGCCCCGTTGGATTTACACGAAATTAAGGTAACCATTGATTACAACGATACAGTGTTCGAAAGTGATAACACCAACAACGATAAAACAGTCAGCTTCCTGACCGCTCGCCCTGACCTCGTCGTTACGGACCTTTCCTGGGACCCCGAGGATATCGGTGTCGGTGATACCGTCACTTTCACCGCGACTATTAAAAACGAGGGTGCCGGGAGGGCGAACTCTTTTCGTGTCGCCTGTTACGTAGGCGGACATTACGGCGGCGGTGTCGACATCCTGGAACTGGAAGATGGTGAGGAGACTACCGCCTCTTTTCAGTGGTTGGCTATGAACGATGCCTACGGTGTCACCGTTACCGCCGATTGCGATACCGAGATAACCGAGAGTAACGAGGAAAATAACAAGATTAAGAAAGATATCCACGTTATCCTCCCGGACATCTATATTTCCAGTATTGCCTGGTCTCCGGAACACCCGTCTATCGGCGATTTGGTAACCTTCTCGGTAAACCTGACCAATCAGGGAGGCGGGAACGCCGAAGGCTTTTTCGTTGACTTCTATCTCGATGACGCTTTCCTTTCTTCTACCTTCATCTCCAGGATACCGTCTGATTCCTCCGCCAATGCAACTTACACCTGGAAAGCCCAAAACGGCCGCCATGCCTTCAAGGCAGTCGCCGACAATAATAAAACGGTCGTCGAGGTTAACGAGAATAATAACGAAATGACAGTATCCATAGCTCCTCATATGCCGGATCTGGCTGTAGGTACCGTCACCTGGTCACCGGCAGATATGCCCCTCGGTAGTGAAGTGAAGTTCTCTATCGATATCGAGAACCTTGGTTCTCTAAACGCCGGGCCATCTCGTATCGCCTATTATGTCGACGGCTCCATTGCCAGCTTTACCGATATTGATAACCTGAACGCCGGTTCCAAGATAACCGACCACTTTCTCTGGGTGGTCGCTGACGGCCCCCACACTATCGAAGTAGTTTCCGATTCCAGCGACAGGGTTATCGAGGTTGATGAAGACAATAATACCAAGAAAATCAGTATACCGCTGTCCGACCTCATTATGCCGGAAATCAGTTGGTCGCCGTCGCAGGCTTCCATCGGTGATAATGTTACTTTTACCGTTACCGTGAAAAACCAGGGGGCCAGCCGGACCCAGACCTCAAGGATAGACTGCTATGTTGACGGTTTCCTTCTCGGTTCGAATGACCTCCCGCCGATAAATCCGGCCGGTTCTACCACCAGCAGCTTCGTCTGGGTTGCCGTGAAAGGCAACCATAATATCAGGATAGTCGCCGACAGTACCAATCAGGTAACCGAGGTCGATGAGACCAATAACGAGATGAAGACCACTTATGCCACCTGTACCCCTGACTTGATCATTCAGAATATAGACTGGCTTATGGAAAATCCCCTCGTAGATGACGAGGTAGTCCTCACCGTCACCATCAAGAACCAGGGAGGTGACGCCTCCGGTCCCTGCCAGCTCACCTATACCATCAACGATAATCCCGCCGTCATTAAAGACATTGATTCACTACCCTCCGGCGACCTCTTTATTGAGGTTATTACCACTGACCTCAAAGCGGGATCGCATACGGTCGAGATGTCGGTTGACTCCCTCGATGAGGTTATTGAACTTGACGAAACAAATAATGAAAAAACACTCGCTTTCTCTACAGTTGTCCCGGACCTCGTTGTTAAGATGATTTCCTGGTCACCCCGGGATGCCGCTCCCGGTGATAGCATTACCATTTCAGCCAGAGTGGAAAATCAGGGCAGAGAAAAGGCCGCTAAAACACGGCTTTCCCTGGATATTAACGGGATAACCGTTGATTCTGTTGAAATCGGGGAGATGGACATAGGCGACGTTGTGACCAAGGAATTCTCCTGGATCGCCGAGAGCGGTTTACAGGAAATCAGCATTTCTGCCGATATCGATGGACTATTGCCGGAAAGCAATGAAGCCAACAATACCGGAACGCGCACCATCACTATCACCGGCGATAATACACCCGCCGATGAACCTCCCCCTCTATCTTCCGGCCCTACCGGCGATAAAGGATTCCTCGGTGAATGGTGGTTGCTGTTGATGCTGGTGGCGCTTTTGCTCGGTGGGGCTGCCTTCATATTTGCCTACAAAGCATTCAAGAAAGAATAGGTATCCCCGGCTGTTCTCAGACGCTACTCCCAATTAAATCTCCTTCCGTTTAAACCTTTTTGTTAAACATGATGACAAACCGCCGTTGGTGTCATATAATAGGACTGAGCTCGAAATAACTCATTTCGCAATGAAGAAAATCGCCAGTTTTATCTACGACCATTCGAAACCGATTATTGCCCTGGTTATAATTCTTAATCTCCTTTCTCTGGCATCCTTTTTCCGTTTTGATCTGGATACTGACTTCCTTTCCTTTTTCTCTAAAGGAAATCCGAAAGCGGACGAATATCACCAGCTTAATGCCAAATACCAGAGCGGTGAGACTATCTCTGTGCTCATCGAGCGAGACGGTTCCCTCCTCGATAAAGAAAGCCTGCTGGAAGTTTACCGGCTTCAGCAGCAGATAGAAGCCATCGCCGGCGTTGTCCGCGTTCAGAGCTATATCCCCCCGGAGGTGATATCCGGCACTACCGTCACCGGTGTCGATGAGGCATACCTGGAAGCAAATTACGATACCCTTAAAGACTTCATTGAAAACAGGTACTTCATGACCGGCCAGTTCCTCACGGAAGACCGTCAGAACGGCATCCTCGTCGCCAGTCTCGCTGTAGACGCCCCCGCCGACGACATTATCGAATACCTGAAAACACTCACCGAAAATAGTCCCCTCAATCTTTCCCTGGCCGGTAATGAGGTCATCAAGGATACCATCTGGGGGTACCTGCTGATGATACTTTTCATTCTGCCCCCCTGCGCTATTGTCCTGGTATTCCTGGTCTTCTACCTGGCGCTGAGGAACATTCGCTTTACCATCCTGGCGATGATTCCGGCCTTTTTCGCCTCGCTCTGGACCTTCGGCACCTTGTTCTGGAGCGGCCAGGATTTGAATCTACTGACCGTCTTGAGCCCGCTCTTTATCCTCGTCCTCGGCTCCGCCTATGGCCTGCATTACGTAAGCTGTTTCCTGGATAACATTCATAAATACACCGACCGCCGGGAACTGATAATTGCCGCCCTGGATGAGGTGGGCACCCCTATATTCCTCTCAACCATCACCACGATGGCCGGTTTTGCGTCTCTCGTCTGGACGGAAATCGTACCGATGCGCAGCATGGGTATCTTCGTCACCCTTGGTATCGGTTACGGCGGCTTCATCGCCCTGTTTTTCCTGCCGGCGGTATTGTCCAGATTACCCCTGCCGGCGCGGGTGCATCGGACGCAGGACTCCCGCCTTAATAATATTGTCGTGAAAGCATCCCGGCAGCGGGTCCTGGTTCCCCTTATCTTTTTAGCCATTTTTGCCGTCTCCGTCGCCTACGTACCCCGGCTCCAGGTGGAATCAAACCAGCTTACCTACTTTAAAGAAAGCTCGGAAATCAGGCAGACTTTCTCTTATATTGAAGAGAATTTCGGCAGCGCTATCCCCCTGACCGGCGAGATAGCTTCGTCCCGGGGACAGGCAGCTTTACTCGATGCCGGATTTGCCCGGGACGTGCTGGCTATCGAGCGGGAACTGGAAACGCTATCCGGTATCCGCAGTGTTTTCTCCGTTTTCGACCTTGTGGTGGGGATAAACCAGATGGCTACTGGCGTTGACGCCTACCCCGAGAATCCGGCCATAATAAATGTGATGCTCTCCCAGATAAGCAGCGAAGAACAGGCCAGCTGGGCTTCGGCGGATGGCTTTAAAATGCTGATAAAAACCGAGGAACTGGACTCTGATGACATCGAGAAGCTCGAAGAATTCGTCGCCGGTCACCAGGACACCATTCGCGTTATTACCGGCATGCCGGTGCTTTCCAATGAGATGAACAGCCTTGTTTTTAAAAGTCAGGTGCAGAGTATTCTACTGGCGCTTTGCCTGATTTTCATCATGCTCTGGGTAACGCTGCGCCGTGTCACCGCCGCCCTGGTGGGGCTCCTGCCCATCGTCCTCACCATCTTCGCGATAATCGGCATGGTGTCCATAACCGGCTTTAACCTGAATATCATGACCGCCAATCTCTCGGCTATTGCTATCGGGGTGGGAGTGGACTATTCCATTCATGTCATTGCCGGTATCTACTACCACCGCCGCCGCGGCCTTAACCACGAGGATTCCGTCACTGCCGCCATCACCACCGTCTCCCGTCCGGTGCTGGCCAACGCCTTCGGACTGGCTATCGGTCTCTCGTCCCTGTTCTTCTCGCCACTGCGTATCCATACCCAGGTTGCCTCGGTTATGTGGGTGGCTATGGTCGTCTCGTCACTGGCCGCCCTGACGCTGCTGCCGCAGTTCTACACGGGCCGGCGAAAAAAGAAGTAGAAGTTACTGTCAATATCCGGTAAATTCGCGAAGGTCTAACCCTGCCCTATCACCATCGGTTGTTATCTATTCCCACCCTGACCACCCAGTATCATCTGCAGCTTCTCCCGTAGTCATTCACCCCACCCCCCTCGTTTGTTATCTTTTCCCACCCTGACCACCCTCGCACCATCTACGGCTTATCCCTTAGTATTACCCCACCCCCTTAATAAGGGAGTACGCAGCGAGAGGGGGCGGCGCCACCTCTCAAAAAACTTCCCCCTCCTTTAGAAAAGAGCCTGCCCTGAGCCTGCCGAAGGGAGGGGGATACAGGTCCTTCCTAGGAAGGACAGGGGG
>CAYVPT010000114.1:0-7698 GCA_964453865.1 uncultured Dehalococcoidaceae bacterium | reverse complement strand
GGGAAATACGATAGGGGTATGGGGTTGTGGGGGCATCGGATTGAATGCCATCCGTTTCGCGGCGCTGCGTAACTGTTATCCCGTTGTCGCCGTCGACCTGGAAAAATCGAAAAAAGATATAGCCATGGAGTTCGGGGCCACCCATTTCATTGATTCCAGTAAAGATGACCCCATCCCGATTATCCAGGAGCTTACCGAGGGTGAAGGACTGGAGTTCGCCATAGAGGCTACCGGCGACCCCGGGGCGCAGGTCCAGGCATGGTATGCCATCCGCTCCAACGGTATGGTGGTGGCTATCGGCATCACGCCCATCGATTCGGTGACTGAAATACCCATGTTTTACGCGCCTCTGCATGCCAAGACGATAAGGGGCACTTTGTACGGGGAGACCCATCCGACGGAAGACCTGCCGGCACTTATGGAAGTAATGAATACCGGGATTCTAAAAACCGATAAACTGGTCACCAGATTAATCAAACTAGAAGACCTCGATAAAGCCCAAGATGCTATTTCGAAACGGGAAGTCATCGGGCGCTGGGTCATTATGTACGATTAATCAGTCCGGATCTTTCCGCATTTAGTCGAAAGGCGGTAATATCAATCTTTTTTCTTATTTCGGTCTGTATTTGATTGATTATCTATACTCAACCCCTTTATCCTCCTCTCGAATAGACTTATTATCAATACGCGGATTACCTGCTGTTCAAGAAGGGGAAGAAAAGACAGAGTGGCTTCGCCCCTCTCTCCTGAACTCCCTTTTTAGGTAGCGGGGATGTAACCGACGGGCTAAGCCGCGTATGCTGCGAGGGGGGCTCGGGTGGGAAAAGATACCAAAGAAAAAGAGCTGAAGTTATCACAACCAAATGTACATTATACTCTTTCTTTATACATTGACGACTTTAGATTCTCCTGTTATAATAATTATGAGCATATGCTCATAATTTGGGAGGGAAAATGCCCAGACCACCAAAGTGCCGGCGGGTGGCTTTTATGCCGGAGGTCAGCACCCGGAGACCGCTCCGGTCTAACGCCACGGTTATGATGCTGGTGCACAGTCCAGGCATGCTACTATGGCTCAGGCTATAGATGACTGCCAGGTGCTTATCGCCGGGGGAATGGGGTAGGGAGCTTACGATAGTCTAAAAAGCCGCGGCATTGAAACGATAGCTACCAATATCGAAGATATTGAACAAGTGGTTAATATGTATGTTCAGGGCAAGCTTCCTAAACTTGTGGAGCGATTACATTAGTTGACATAAATATAATATCTTAAGGAGCATTATGCCGGTACAGGAAGAAGTAAAAAAAGTCCTTGAGTCGGTACTGATCCCAGGTGTGAAACGCAGTGTGACAAAGATGAACCTGGTCAAGGAAGTCAATGTAGATGACGGAAAAGTTAATATTACACTTGCCGCTACGGCGCTGGTGAAAGACACTCAGGACTGGCTGAAAGAAAAAATTGTTGACGGCACGAGCAAGCTGGATGGTGTAAAAGAGGTAAACGTCAGCTTTGTTGAGGCTAAACCCAAGGAACTTAATAATATAAACAGAGTAATTGCCGTAATGAGTGGTAAGGGGGGAGTCGGCAAATCGCTGGTGGCCAGTCTCGCTGCCGTTGCCCTCCGACGCCAGGGATATGAGGTAGGTATTCTGGATGCTGATATTACCGGACCCAGTATACCCAAGATGTTCGGTATGGATAGCAAACCCGCCATCGGCGAAAACGGTATTTTACCGGTACCCTCGCGCTCGGGAGTAGAGGTCATGTCTATCAACCTCCTGCTAGCAAGTGAGGACGATGCCGTTATCTGGCGGGGTCCGCTTATCGGGCATACTATAACCCAGTTCTGGGAAGATGTCTTGTGGGGAAATCTGGATTACCTGATTGTAGACCTGCCACCCGGCACGGCGGACGCACCCCTTACGGTGCTCCAATCGATGCCGGTATCGGGAATTATTATCGTGTTTACCCCGCAGGACCTTACGGCGATGGTGGTGCGTAAGGCCGTAAAGATGGCCAGGCAGATGGAGAAATCCATACTCGGTGTTGTGGAGAACATGAGCTATCTGTACATCGATGAGCTGAAGAAGAAAATAGCACTCTTCGGTAAAAGCAGGGGAGAAGAAATGGCACAGGCTGCCGGTGCCCCGCTTCTGGGGCGATTGCCGATAGACCCGGAACTGGCTAAATTGTGTGATGAAGGCACTATTGAGCGTTATGACTCGACGGCATATAATGACTTTGCGAAAAACCTTATCGACACACTCCAGCAGGGTGAATAATAAGCCATCATACCGGTAAAGTAGAGCAGTGAGATATTGAATCCTGTAAAAAACAATAATATCGGTTATTACAGGGCAGCCGCCAGGCTTTTGTTTAATGGCCTTAAATTTCGTTATTGCAGATTCAAATCGAGCCCTTCAAAACCGGCTGTTCTGAGCCTGGCGGTTACCGGTCGGTGTAATTCTCACTGCATCATGTGCCATATCTGGAAGAATGCAAAGAATATCCCCGATATTGAGAAACTCGAGCTGTCCGGTCAGGACATTATCGATATACTATCTTCCCCTCTTTTTTCTGAATTAGTAGAGCTTGATTTGACCGGCGGCGAGCCTCATCTCAGGGATGACCTCGTTGACATTGTACTTGGAATAATCAAGCTCAAGAAGAGCTATCTACCGAAGTTAAGAAGTATTATCATCGCCTCGAACGGATTTTTAACCCAGCGTATAATATCAAATTATAAGAGTATATTATCCTCGTTAAGCGGAACGGATATTGATTTAGTCAGTGTCACTTCTCTGGACGGAATAGGGGATACTCATGACCGGATAAGGGGGACCGGTGGTGCTTTCGTAATGGCTTCTGAAACTATCAACGGACTTATTGAACTGAAAAAGGATAGTCCGCACTTTATCCCCGGAATAAAAACAACCATTTTACCCCAGAACGTTAATGAGCTTAAGGATATATTGAATTTCGCTTCGTCTAATCAACTTTTTCACATTATGTCACCGGTTCTTTTCACCCGGGCGAGGTTCAGAAATATAGACATGAAAGACAGGCTGACACTGGGAGCGACTGACTATAAAAAAGTCCGGGATTTCTATCACCGTGAAGAATTCGAGGCAAACTACTTCTACTCTATAGCGCGGCAATTTTTAGATACTGACCAAAAGAGATGGACGTGTTCGGCAATGTATAACTATACATTCATCGATTTCGATGGTAAAGTATATCCCTGTGAGATAGTCCCGGAAGCAATCGGAAACGTTAAGGAGAAAAATATCGATGATATCTGGTACGGTCCCGAAGCTCGCCAATGGTGCGGGAAAATCGGTAAACTGGAATGCTGTCGCACCTGCCATGAGCCCGGCGCTATCAGGTACAGCGCCTTTACTGAAGGATTGAGTTATATGAGGTTTTTATCAAAGCTGGGAAGGCAGAAATATCTTGAGTCTTTAAGTGGAGAGGGCTTTTCCAAGTATTTTAACTGAAAGGAGCGAAATACTATGAATGAAAAGATGGAATGGATGGTAGCCGGAGACTGCACCGAGGCCTGCACTTCGCCCCCGGTATGCCCCTACTACTGGGGTTCCAGCACACCCAAAGACCTCCACGATGGCCTTAACCAGTGCGAGGGGGCCTTTACTTTCCACATTAAAGAGGGCTACCACGGTGATGTCAGCCTGGATGGTCTGAACGTCGGCTTTGGCTTCAATTCACCTGTCGGCGGGATGGCCGCGCGCGACCCGTGGAAATCAATTTTATATATTGACTCCCGCGCGGATGACAGGCAGTCGGAAGCGTTGGGGAAAATATTCAAGACCTGCTGGGCATCGATGGGAGATGTGCTCAAGGTAAAAAGAGCCCCGATTTCGTTCGTAAAGGAACCCGTTGGCGAGGGTTCTGAACCGGGGTACCGGCACCTGGTTACCTGGGGAGATGCCTACAGCATGAAGGCAGAGCCGCTGATGACCATGAACGGGCTCCCCCGGTATATCAGCGGTATGATGGGAGGGAAAATATACGTCGGCAAGTCAACCGAAAATAAGTTCAACGATGCCGACCTGCCGCGGGGAAAATGGGACAGTCCCGAGATGAGCAATACATATTATGAATTTACCCTTGACCCGTCCCGGCTCCAATGGATGCCATAAAGGTGGAGGATAAAACAGGATAGGAGATGGTATGCCTGAGAAAAAGAACGCTGATGCATTAAAAGCGCTGATAATCTACTGGACCGCCACGAAAAATACCGAGAAAGTGGCTTTTGCTATCCGGCAAGCCCTTAACGACGCCGGCATCCAGCCGGTAATCAAGAATGTTGCCGAAGCGGCCGGGGAGGATTTCTACCGGTACGACCTGGTGTTTATCGGCACGCCGTCATATTCGTTTCAACCCCCGGAGCCCGTAATCAAGTTTATTCAGGGAAAAATGGATCTGCATAGGGAGCGTGGTGATATCAAGCTTGGTGCGCCGAAGCTATCCGGAAAGAGGGCGGTGATATTTTGCACCTATTCCGGGCCGCACACCGGAATACGAGAGGCGACGCCGGTCGGCGAATACCTGGGGCAGTTCTTCGAGCATATTGGTTTCGAGGTTGCCGCCAAATGGTACACCGTAGGGGAGTTCCACGGCAGGGAGGAGTTCAGTACACTCGGGAAACTGGGGGATATCAGAGGGCGCCCCAACCAGAAGGACCTGGCTGAAATAAAAAGCAACGTGTCAGCCCTGATAAAGTCTATCCGGCCTTAATTATTATCGGATCAAGAGGAGTGAAAGAATGGCGAAAACCAAATATGGCAAATACATTGTCTACGATGCCAAATTGCCCGTACTCAAGGGCGTCCCGCCTCCACCTCCGCCTACCGGTGAAAAGACCGGGACTATCGTCCTGTATGTGGACAATAACATCATTCCGGGGGCTTTCTATTTGAATGCTGCCCTGATATGGAAGGCATCGGACCAGGGCAGCCCCGGTATCGTTCATTCCCATGATGATTATGATGAGTACGTCGGCTTCCTGGGCAGCAATCCGGAAGACCCGCATGATTTATGCGGGGAAGTCGAGTTCTGGCTGGACGACGAAAAACACATCCTTACCAAAAGCTGTGCCGTCTTCATTCCCAAGGGCCTCCTTCATTGCCCCATCTACTTCAGGAGGGTGGACCGGCCTATATTTTATTTCAGCACGGCCCCATCGACGACGTACGGTAAGGACCTGCCCAAGAAATAGTGTCCTCCGGGGTATGACGGCAGGTCTTGAAAAAGCGTTATATAGATAGCGTCATATTGACAACAATATAACTAATGTACTAAAATACTCCGGATTCTCCTGAGTTGCCAGGCCTAAAGAGAAATCCATGGCCGGCAGCCGGTAGACGGAAATCTCGACGGCATCGCTGGAAACGACGCTGCCTCCCGCGATTGGAAAAGGAGAAGATGATGGTCCGACTCTTCTGGAATAGCGTATTTCTTTGAAAAGGGTATGCTATTTCTCTTTTTTTTGAATCGATGAATTGTGCTCGGGAGTTGCATCAATGAAGCGTGTCAACCGGCCTAGCGTGGTAGTATTGTTTTTTACCGTGCTTCTGGCACTGGTTCTCGGTTGTGTTGTATCGTGTTCGACGGCACCATCCGGACTGAGCGTTTTCGCCGCGGCCGGGGCCAAGCCGCCCCTTGACGAGATTGGCCGGGAATTCGAGGCGAAATACGGTAGCACGGTCGAAATCAACTACGGCGGCGGCGACGAGGTACTGAACCAGATAGCGCTCTCCCGGAGCGGTGATATTTATGTCGCCCCGAAACAGGGCTTTATGCAGATGGCCGCGGGAAAAAAGGCTATCGATACGGAAACAATAAAGAACATTGCGTATATGATTCCGGTGGTTGCGGTACAAAAAGGTAACCCGCAGCATATATTATCTTTAGATGACCTTGCCCGGACGGGCGTACGCGTTGCCGTTACCCGCCCGGAAACCACCATTCTGGGCAAATACGCCCCTGAGATTTTCCAGAAAGCCGGACTTAACGAAGCGATTGATAAGAATATCGTCACCCAGGCGGCCCGCCCTGATAGCCTGTTGACCATGCTGGTCATGGGGCAGGTCGATGCCGGCATTATCTGGCATTTTTACCGGTTTCAGGTCCCGGAAGATATCGAGGTGATTTTCCTGCCGCCGGAGCAGCTCACCGGTATCGGCGAGATGTAGATAGCGGTGTAGGCTTACTGCCGGAATGAAAAGCTGGCACATGAGTTCATAGATTTTATTATTTCGGCAGACGGTCAGAAAATATTTAAGAAGCACGGTTATTTTATTGATGCTGAGGAGGTGAGTCAGTATTGGCACTAAAACCTGTACTCGATGAAGTCAAAGAAAAACTACAGGAAATCGCTAACGTTCATAAACTGGGCGATACGGCGGTAAAGGTGACCGTCGGGACGCTTTCCGTAAAGCAGGCTATCGGCAGCCCCGTCCGGCAGGACTTTCCCCTGCTGCAGGGCAAAGAGGTTATGATTGAAGCCGAGTTCATGGGTAGCTGCGGACAGGCATTTACCGACCAGCCGAATGATTTCAGCGGTTCGTTGAATGACGTGCTGGGATTAAGTCTGAACACCAATGATAACAGGGCGGTATTCATCGCCACCTTCAATGCGGTGGCGGCACACCTGAAAATGGTCGGCAGGACACGTCATTGCCACGATGAAGAACCGGAAGAATGCGCCTCACAGATTGCCAAACATATACTGGATGATTCGGGCAAGATTAAGATCGGTTTGATAGGCATCCAGCCGGCCATCCTGGAGAACCTGGCGCTTACCTTCGGGACGGATAATGTACGCTGCACCGACCTTAACCCGAACAACGTAGGCGCTGATAAATACGGGGTAGTAATATGGGACGGCAGAACGCAAACCGGAAAGTTGATAGAGTGGTGCGACCTGGTCCTGGCTACCAGCAGCACCATTGTAAATAACACGTTCGATGAGATACGAGAAACGGCTATCGCACAGGGCAAACGATTGGTTCTTTTCGGGGTAACCGGAGCCGGTATTGCGGCGTTAACCGGGCAGGAAATCCTGTGTTTCCAGTCTCATTAACGCTGGTATCGCTGGCTGGGTAAAAGAGCTAGCTGGACTTCCTGGCGGATATCAGGTAGTCATCTGTTCCATCGCTGATATTGACGCCCTTAAATCCGGCCTCAAGCAGCATCCGCCGCATGTCGTCGTTTTCCGGGAAGATGTGGTCGCATACCTCCGGCGTACTCCGGTGAATCTTGTTGATAGCCTGCCGGTTCGACGTATGACAGATAAACAAGCTACCGTCTTTCTTCAGCAGGCGGTTTATTTCCCTCAGTGTCTTTGGCTTGTCGGTAAAATGAGGGAAAACAGAGTAACAGACCGCGGCATCGAAAGATTCATCAGTCAGATGATTATTTTCAATATCGACGCAGAGGTACCGGATATTTCCCTCGAAACCCTTAGAACGGGCTATTTTCAGCATCTTCTCGGAAAAATCGAGGCAGACTAGGTTCCCCTCGCGCCCGAGCTTTTTCAGGAGAGAAGGCACGAATACCCCGGTGCCGGTGCCGATATCCAGCACGGTTGCCCCCGTCCTGATATCGAGGCGCGCCGCCATAGCTTCCAGTCGGGACTCGTCTTTCTCCGCTACGATTTCAACCCAGGTAGCGGC
>CAYVPT010000113.1:0-7721 GCA_964453865.1 uncultured Dehalococcoidaceae bacterium | reverse complement strand
CATGCCGGTCTTGATGGCTATCTTCGGCGGTATGGGGCAAATTTACGGTCCGGTATTAGGCGCCGCTGTTTTTGCCTACCTGCAAGAAACGCTGCAAACCAAGTTTTCCGAATTATATATGCTTATTTTCGGCGTCGTATTAGTGATTGCCATACTTTACCTGCCCGATGGACTGGTAGGATTAATACCAAGATTGATACGAAGGTGGCGGAAAGGAGGTGGGGCGAAGCAAGATGTACATACTTGAAGGTGAAAAGGTAACTAAATATTTCGGCGGGCTGGCTGCCGTTTCTGATGTCGATTTCCATGTCGAACAGGGTGAGGTAGTCGGCCTTATCGGACCCAACGGCGCTGGCAAAACAACGCTCTTTAACTTAATATCTGCATCCCTTGTGCCCAAGCCGGGGATTATCAAATTCAAAGGTGAAAATATCACCGGCCGGAAACCGTATAAAATATGCCGGATGGGAATTTCCAGGACATTTCAAACGGTAAAGATATTCACCAATCTGTCGGTTTTCGATAATGTTAACATCGGTTCGCTTTTCGGAGCCTCGCAAACGATATCATCGGCGGGTGCTGCCAAGGAAGCCTCGGAATCGCTGGAATTTGTCGGGTTATCTGCCCTGGCGGCTACTCCTGCCAGAGACCTGACACTGGCCAACCAGAAACGTCTTGAAGTGGCTAGGGCACTGGCAACCCAGCCGGAACTATTATTGCTTGATGAGTTGATGGCCGGACTCAACCATACCGAAGTCGCCCAGGCTATGGAACTGGTGAATCAGATACAAGGCAAGGGAATTACCATTATTATGATTGAGCACGTTATGAAAGCAAATATGAACGTATGCGACCGGATTATCGTGCTCCATCACGGTCAGAAGATAGCCGAAGGAACACCACAAGAGATTGCCAAAAGCAAAAAGGTGATTGAGGTATACCTAGGAGAATAATCTCATGCTGGAAATTAACAATATCAACACTTTTTACGGCCAGATACAGGTGCTGTGGGATATCTGCCTGAAAATCGAAGAGGGAGAGATAATGGCCCTGATCGGTGCCAACGGCTCCGGCAAGTCTACCCTGCTTCATACCATATCCGGTTTAATACGCCCGGCCTCAGGCACGATAACTTTCTTAGGAAACAGAATCGACGGACTTTCTCCCCACTTGATTGTTGAGCTTGGTCTTTCTCATATACCTGAAGGCAGGAAACTATTTACAGACATGTCCGTGCGTGAGAACCTGGAGATGGGTGCCTACTCCGGCCGCGCCTGGAAAAGCAGGCAGGAAACCATGGAGCAGGTTTATGAGCTCTTCCCCATATTAAAAGAAAGAGCCTCACAGCTGGCCAGGACACTGAGCGGCGGCGAGCAGCAGATGGTAGCCATGGGACGTGGCTTGATGTCAAGGCCGAAGCTCTGCATCATTGACGAACCTTCCAACGGTCTGGCACCCAGACTGGTACAGGAAGTCTTTGAGAAAATCACCTCCCTGCGCGACCAGGGAATAACCATCTTGCTCATTGAGCAGAACGTCCATCGCACACTGGAGATAGCCGACCGCGCCTGCGTACTGGAAAACGGCCGAATAGCTCTGCATGGGAACTGCTCAGAACTCCTAAAGAGCGATCATATCAAGAAGGCCTATCTGGGTCTTTAGCTTTCAGGATTAATCCTATCGGTAACAATAAGAGATTTTAAGGTGGCAACCCTCTCTTTTCTTTTCACTCCCCTTCCCAAACGTACATAATTGAATAGATCCAGGAAACCGCGCCGGATACCGATAGACACGCAGAATTTCACCGGGACCATCCATTTAGTATATAATGATACCTGCAAATCAAAGATAGGAAGCTCAGGAGGTAAAAATGGATTTAGGTTTTAAAG
This sequence comes from uncultured Dehalococcoidaceae bacterium, assembly GCA_964453865.1. GTDB lineage: Bacteria > Chloroflexota > Dehalococcoidia > Dehalococcoidales > RBG-16-60-22 > CAYVPT01. The sequence goes on along the minus strand of CAYVPT010000113.1, from coordinate 5,832 downwards.
GCAAGGTAGCCCTGGTTACCGGCGCCGGCAGTCAGATAGGCTTCGGAAAGTGTATCGCGCTTCTTCTGGCAAAAGAAGGCTGTGATGCCGTAGCAGTTACCGATATCAATCTCGATGACGTCAAACTCACCGCGGAAGCCATCACGAAAGCAGGCTGCAAGTCTATCGCCGTTAAGGCGGATATCACCAACCAGGCCGAAGTCCAGGCTATGGTCAAGAAAATCATCGATGAATACGGTCAAATCGATATCCTCGCTAATGTAGCCGGCGCTGTCATCGGCTACGGCCTTCTGGAACAGCAGGATACCGAGACCTGGGATAAGAATATCCGCCTGAACCTCTACGGTACCATGCTGGTCACCCAGGCGGTTATCCCCCAGATGAAAGAGCGGAAATACGGCGCCATTGTAAATATCGGCTCCGGCAGCACTAACATGTATAACCACGGCGTGAATATGTACGCCCTCTCCAAGACCGCCGTAGACCTGTTCACCAAGCAGCTTGCCTGGACCGAGGTGAAGAACGGCATCCGCGTTAACTGCGTAGCCCCCGGCCCCTCCCCGACCAATTTCATCAAAGCCCCGAATAAAGACGCTGTTATGGAAATGCAGCTTAAGACGGTGCCCATGGGTAAAGTCACCACACCGGAAGACATCGCCAACGCTACTCTCTTCTTTGCCTCGGAAATTTCCGGCGATATTACCGGGCAGGTGCTTCACGTTTCCGGCGGCGCGGTGATGTAACCGTTTATCAAGCCGTCCGTCTAACAAAATTGTTAGAAGAATGTGATGTTATTTTTGCGGCAATAAACTCAGTCAGGGTCGACGGCGGTACGACCACGTAGTAGATAAGTCATATGACTATAGTCATGGAGAACAGGTTTTCCCGGATGTCTTGACAACTATCAGACAATGTGGTTAAAATGGAACAGAAGCTCATGACACAACCTGAATTCGCTTCGGGAGGTGGATATTGAGGCTTCACGAGTTATTCGGAGTCTGGCAGGTGGACTGTTGATGCCCTGCCACGAGTAGGGCAAATAGAAAACGAACTCGACTCGGTAATTTATCTGGATGTTAGTCTGCAAAGCAGACGCCCAGGATGGTGGTAATCACCGAAAGTGAGTCGGATTCGTATCCAGTGGAGTTTTTTGTAGTGGGGGTTGCTCAAGAAGTGACCTCCACTGCTTTTTAGGAGACCGCCAGACGCCTACTTTACTTCAGCCGCTTCTGACCTGAGTCCTGTCTTGGTCAGGAGTTCACTATAATATTCGGCAATATCTTCGTCGTATATCTTGCTCTCGGCCTTTTCAAACGGCATAATAAGAGCATCCCGATATATTTTCTCAATATCGGGAATAAGATTCGCTAATCCCAGAGAGCCATTTTCGGAGAGGTCTCCCGGATTGCCCGTATTGGCCAGTGCGGGCATAACCACCCTGGCACTTATCACCAACAGGGAGCACATAACTATCCCGACTATAAAACCGATAAACATTTTCATGGTGGGAGTCCCCCAATCATAAAAACTCGATAATTGTTTTTACATCTTAATTCTGACACACGACTATAAATGTCTGCATAAAGTCCATAAATATTACATAAAAGTAGGGTTAATATTATATAAAGAATTATATGACCGCAATGAATCGGGCAATAGTCACGTACTGTTTACTAACAGTCGTTTTTCATACTCACCCCCTTCGTCCCCCTCTCGAACAGGTTTCTTCCCGGTAATTCTGGCTGGAGAGGGGATAAAGGGGTGAGGTAAGCACCTGCCAGGCAAAACGTAATATTGTCGGCTTGACAGCCTGCCTGAAGCACACCTAAAATAACGGCAATAGCATTGATTTTGTAATTACCGACCCGATATTCTTGCAGGAGGCGGCATGAGTCAGAAAATCCGTATATTACCGGCCATTCTTACCGAAGACCCCACAGCCCTGAAAAACATGATAGCCCGTACCGAAGCCTTCACCAGCCATGCCCAGTTCGATATTATGGACGGAAAGTTCGTACCTTCAAAGAGCGTATCCTGCGAGGAAATAGCCGCGCTGAAAACGAAGCTTAACTGGGAAGCGCACCTCATGGTGCTCCACCCGGAAGACTGCCTGGAGGACTTCCAGAGAGCCGGGGCACAGAGGATAGTCTTTCATTACGAGGCCACTCCCGTCCCTGGAGAAATCATTCAAAAAATCAGGAAACTGGGCATGGAGGCGGGACTGGCCGTCAATCCGGAAACACCCAATAGCGCTATCAAGCATCTGGTTGATAAACTGGATGGCGTGCTTTTTCTATCGGTCAACCCGGGCTTTTACGGCGCCAAATTCATACCGGAAGTCCTCGATAAGATAATTGCCTTCCGCCGGGTCTATCCCGGAATAGAGATAGGCATAGACGGCGGCGTCAAGGAAAATAATATCGTCGAGATAGCCCGCACCGGCGTCAACGTTATCTGCGTCGGGAGTGCTATCTTCAATCAGCCGGACCTCGCGGCAAGCTATCGTCGGCTCACGGTGCTGGTCGAGGAAGCTATATAGCCTCACGACCATCAAGTCTGATATTGCAGAGGAGAAACATGTTTAAAGTAAAAGCCACGGTAGTCGGTTTTGATAAGGATGAGAAAAAATACCCCTGCCACATGCAATACAGGATAGGCGATGAAATCACTTTCGACGGCGAGACGGTTGCCGGAAGGGTCTGTCCCAACATGCTGCCGCAGCTAAGCCAGGCGTTTAATTCTCTTTTTGCATCCGGAGGCAGGCACAAAGAGGGGGAAATCCCCGGCAGTTACTACCCATTCTGGCATTCTCCTCTCAGTGTTTACGACCCGGCCTATAAAAAATATGATGGAGTCGGATTCCGACCCACCCTGGAAAGACCGGAGGAAGGCTATAAATTTATCGCCGACGAGACGTTATTCGATAATCCCCCGGGCGGGAAATACATCATCGGTAAAGGCACCGAAAAAAGGATATTATCGGTGGTTTGCGGCGACCAGCATACCCTGGCTCGCTTCGAGGTAGAAGCCTTTGACATGGCCGACAGGGGCGATGCCCTTCCCTATTACCGGAGGGCGATGACGATACTGAATAAAATCTCCAAGAAACCGGGCATCGCTATGGATAATATAATAAACGAGTTCACCAAAGATGAAAGAGACAATATCTATCCGTCGTTAGGCCAGAGAATCGTGGCGGTACTCACCGGGGAACTGGAGCTTATGGGCTATATCGATGTTGCCAACAATAAGGTGACCGTCACTGATAAAGGGAAGAAGAAACTGGAAAATCATAAAAAGAGTCTAACGGCAGAAGAGAGAAAAGCATTGAAACTGTAAACCGGTTGTTTTACGTGATGACAGCTACTCTTTTTCCGGAATATCCTCACTGCTCCAGTTCTGCATGAATTCCTTCAGGCGTTGCGCCAGTCTGGGACTGGTGCGAAGACGCTCGATGAAAACGGGGCACCCCTCCAGTAATGAATTCTGAGCCGCGGTCGCCATACTGGAAAGCAGGTTTTGCATACTGCTGTCCATCTGCTGGGGAATATTCATCCCCGGAGCCGATTGCTCCATCTGCCGGCGGATATCCTCGGCGGTAAATTTCATTGGCATAACGCAGCTTTTATACCAGGGACACTCCTTGCACTGGACAATCCCGTAAGCTTCATTCAGGATATCATCCATCACTATCCCCCTTATGACTCACCATTCGCCAGCATATCCAAAATTAAACGGTCGATATCGGACTTCCTGGCAAAAGCCCCAACATTTATATTCCGTATTATACCATCTTTATCAATTAAATATGTCGTCGGAATATAACGGGCATTATATTGCGTTCCTACCTCATTTTTCGTGTCTAAAAGCACCTTAAAGGAAAGACCGTTTTTATCCATGAACTCCTGGACCGCCGAAGTAGACTCCCCCAGGTTTACCGCCAGAATTATCAGCCCCCGTTCCGTCCACTCTGTGTCTTCAAATACTTCCTGGAGAAACGGCATTTCGCCCCGGCAGGGACCGCACCAGGTCGCCCATAAGTTAAGCAGCACCGGCTTACCGCGAAAATCGCCCAGCGAAACCGTCTGCCCGTCCAGACTCTGGAGGGTAAAATCCGGTGCAATATCGCCGTCTCCCGAGACCGGCTCGGCAACAGTACCATCTGAACAACCGGCCATGGTCAGCATAGTCGCCAATATCATCACCACTGATAATATCTGTCTTACTTTCAACACGTCACCTCCCTGAATTATTTACGCCGCCAGCGAGTAAATCCAGCCCAGGTTACCCGTCAGGATAAGGACACCCACGACGATAAGCAAGAGACCGCTGATAATATGAATAATACCCGAATAACGATTAATCCGTTTTAATAACGGCAGGACGGAATCGAAAGCCGCCCCGACGATGAGGAAAGGAAGACCCAGTCCCAGTGAATAGATAGCCAGCAGATAGGCTCCCTGCCAGGCCGTCGCCCGGGCTGATGCCAGCGTCAGAATACTGCCCAGTATCGGGCCGACACAGGCCGTCCAGCTAATAGAGAAAACCGCCCCGATGATACTGGAGCGTAAATAACCGCTGCTTTTTCCCAGTGACGGTGCCAGGCGTCTCTCAAAGTTCAACCAGGGCACTTTCGTAGCCAGTATTATAAACAGTCCGAAAGCTATCAAGATACTGCCGGCCACCTTACTCAACAGTTCGTAATCCGGATTAACGGCATAGCCGGTCAGACCCGCCAGCGCCCCCAGCAGGATAAACACTATCGAAAAACCAATCACAAAGCTCAGGGAGTGGAGAAACACCGACAGGCGGCCCCCTCTTTTATCGAATATCTCCGGCCCGTAAAGACTGGCCAGGTATACCGGCACCATCGGTAATACGCACGGTGATAAAAAAGAGAGCAATCCGCCGCTGAAGGCAACGATAAGCGTTACGTTTTCATCCACTATTCATATTCTATACTGTATCAACTTTACTTGCCACCAACGGTATTGCCTTGCCCTACCCCCTCGTGTGTTATCTATGCCCACCCTTACCACCCTCGCACCATCGGCGGCTTAATGCGCGGAAAAATCCCTCTCTAACTCTCCCCTTACGAAGGGGAGAGGATGACTGTACAAACCATATATCTTGGTTGTAAGCTAATCTTTCCCTCCTTCGTAAGGAGGGATTAAGGGAGATTTTAGCAAAAACATATTCCCCCTCTCCAAACAACTCACTCCTCGGGAACTGCATTAATACCAGTTTGGAGAGGGGGACACAGGGAGTGAGGTCGAGATAAAGAAAGAACTGGACAGACTATAGACAAAACCGGATTTTCGCTTTATAATTTCAGATGCATATCCTCTCATCATCATGATACGATATAACACAGGGGGCAGCAAAGGGCACCGGACGTCCGGGTACAATCTTAAGTAGTAGGAGGGAATTATGCCGCTGTATATTATGATGACCAACCTTACCGACGAAGGCAGAAAAACAGTCAAAACCAATCCTCAGAGGATAAAGGAAGTTAATAAAGAAGTTGAAGCAATGGGTGTAAAAATACTGGCACAGTATGTTACGCTGGGTCAGTACGACTTCATCAATGTCCTTGAAGCACCGAACAATGAGACCATTGCCAAGGTAGTGACGGAAATCGGTTCCCGCGGCACCCTGCAGACCAACACTCTGGCTGCCTTGACGCTGGACAATTATATCAATAGTATAGGAACGTGAAACGGGCGTTGTTAAAAGTCCCGGTGCCCTTTTGCTGCCGCAGGTATGCCCGCCCAGACTATTCCGGGGAGGATAACTATTAGACCACTAAGTTACACCCAGATTTCTCTCTAC
>CAYVPT010000112.1:0-7750 GCA_964453865.1 uncultured Dehalococcoidaceae bacterium | reverse complement strand
CGGAGGCCATCAAGGGACAGCTGGAGGAAATCGAGTCCAGGATGCGCGACCTTGAAGCTGATAGTTAATTAACAGATACTTCATGACAATGGGAGGGATGAACCATATCAGGATTTAATGGTGCTGGGCCCATGGGAATGGGGCCGATGACAGAAGGAGGCCGGGGATTCTGTAGTCCGTGGGGAGCCGGTAGGCGAAATTACCTCTTTCCGCGAGGGGCACCCTACACTTATCCGCGCTACGGGCCCTACGGTTTCAGGCCGTTCGTACCGCGGGTGAGCCGCCAGCGGAGGCAAGAATAAGGCAAAATAGAGCAAGGTACGGGGCAAGATTACAAGGGATTTGTGCTAATGCCGGATAAAGATGAACGAACTTTAGAAAAAGTATACCGTAGCGCAGTCAACGGCCTGTATGCCAGGCTCAAGAGCAACTACGATTTCATCTACCGGAAATTCGGAGACGACGGGATACAGTTGATAGCAGACATGAGCCATGAATACGGTCTTAGCATAGCGGCAAGAGCCAGAAACAGGCTGGAAAATAATGATGTTACCTCTGTCGCTGGGTATCTAATGAGGATATTTGGCACAGTTGGTCGGGGTAAAAGTGGCTTTATTAAGCTATTAAAGGTGGGCAACTCCAGAGCGGTAATTAAAGTTAGCGAGTGCCCGCTTCATTTCGATAACCCGCAAATCTGTCTGGCGCACACAACCATGGAAAAGACCGTGGTTGAGGAATTGAATCCCGATTTGACATACCGGATTGGTAAGTCTATCCCGGCGGGTGATGCCTATTGCGAACATATCATTGAGGTTAGGCAAAAGGTAGGGAAGCTTGACTAGCTCTCTTGTTTACGGTCCTGTCCCGTCCAGGCGGCTAGGGCGCAGTCTGGGTATAAATAACATTCCGCCAAAAAAATGCTCCTATTCATGTGTATACTGCCAGTTGGGCCTCACGGCGGATAGGCAAACCAGGAGAAGGGCCTTCTACCCACCGCTCGAACTTGCCCGTAGCGTCAATGAGAGGGTCAGGCTGCTTAGAGAGAAAGGCGAACTTATAGATTATCTTGCCTTCGTGCCCGATGGTGAGCCAACCCTGGATATCAACCTTGGGAAAGAGATCGAGCTTTTACGAGCCTTAGGCATAAAGATTGCCGTTATTACCAATGCCTCACTTATCTGGCATGAGGACGTACAGCAGGATTTGCACAAAGCTGATTGGATCTCTTTGAAAGTAGACGCAGTAACACACGATATATGGCGCAGAATCAACAGGCCTCATGAAAAAATAAAGCTCGATAACATTCCGGAAGGGATGTTTGGTTTTGCTAAATCGTTTCAGGGCGAACTTACCACAGAAACCATGCTTATCAGGGGCATTAATGATAATGAGCATGAGCTCAATAAAATAGCCGCTTTTTTAGCGGAGCTGAAGCCAGCCAAAGCGTATTTGGCGGTCCCGACAAGACCGCCAACTGAACAAGTAGAGCCAGCTACCGAACAATCCCTCAATACCGCATATCAGATCTTTAGTAAAAAGCTGGGGAAAATAGAATATCTTATTGGCTATGAAGGAAACGCCTTTGTCTCTACCGGAAACGCCGTGGACGACTTGTTAAGTATTACCGCGGTGCACCCCATGAGGGAGGATGCGGTAGCAGAATTCCTGGAAAAGACCAGAAACGATTGGAGGACCATCCAAGAGTTGATTGATTCTCACAGCTTGGTGGAACTGGAATACCGGGGAAAGAAATTCTATGCTCGAAAAATATCTCAAGAAGCTGTTCCATTGGAATAGCGAAAGGTAAAAATCGCACTGAAGATTAAGCGGGATTAACAGTAAGGAGAAAGACATGAAGATAGCGGTCTGCGGCAAGGGTGGTAGTGGGAAAAGTACCATCGTAGCGTTATTAGCAGATGAAGCCAGAAATAAAGGTTATAAAGTATTAGTGGTGGATTCAGACGAATCAAATTCTGGCCTATACCGAATACTTGGTTTCGATCATACGCCGGTACCGCTTATGGAGTTGGTCGGGGGCAAGAGAAGCCTCAAGGAGAAAATGGCTCAACCCGATATTTTTACTGCTAGTCACATTTCTCTGGAAGATCTTTCGCCGCCACATCTGGTCAGGAAAGATAACCTTATGCTGGTCAGCATCGGTAAGATACTTCAATCGCTGGAAGGCTGTGCCTGTCCCATGGGCGTTTTGAGCCGAGAGTTTCTGAAGAAGCTAACCCTTCAACCGGGCGAACTGACCATCGTCGATATGGAAGCAGGAGTGGAACATTTTGGCCGTGGAGTTGAAACCAGCGTTGACTGCGTGCTCATTGCGGTTGAGCCTCCCCTGGAGTCGGTAGAGGTTGCTCAAAAAATATATTACCTGGCTAAAGGAATGGGTATTCGAAATACCTGGGCGATTCTTAACAAAGTGACATCGGATGATATCGCGGTGAAAGTAGTGGCTGCATTGCAAAGGCAGGGGATTCGCGTCATCGGTCGCCTTTATTTTGACATGGGTTTGTTTGAGTCGAGCGTAGAAGGCAAGGTTCCTGCTAAAGGTGAAATGGGAAAAGACCTGCAAACGGTCCTGGATGTTATTCTTACCGATGGAGCTGGTTGAATCATCAATTGATTCGAATGGAGGTGAACCTGGATGTGTCTGGCCAAGGCGTTCGTGAACAACTGGAGCGGACAACCCGTCTTTCAGGATATTGCCCACCTGCAGATAAAGGGCAATAAAGTGGAACTGAAAACGCTGTTTGGTGAGGAAAAGGTCGTGCCGGGTCGAGTCATCGAGATAGATTTTACGACGTCTAAAATACTGGTAGGAAGACCCGGTGAGAGTGATGATTGAGGACAGGGATGTCGCAAACCGATAAAAAGCCGAAGCTAAACGAAAAGCGCGCGATGGATATAAAAAGTGATTATTCTCCTTTTGACGCGCTGGCTTCGGAATATGATGCCTGGTTTGACGGAGAAGGAAGTCTAATCTTTTTCAATGAGATACAAGCATTCCAGGCGCTGTTGCCCTCTCTGCCAAAGCCCTGGCTGGAAATAGGTGTTGGCAGCGGGCGTTTTGCCCAAGCTCTCGGCATCAATACCGGCATCGACCCCTCCGGCAAGCTGGTAGAGATAGCCAAAAGCCGGGGAATAAATGCATTTCTCGGTCGGGGGGAGGAGCAAATTTTTGATGCCGAATCGTTTGGCACCGTATTTCTGATTGTTACGCTATGTTTTTTAGACTCACCGCTGGATGTTTTGAAGGAGGTCAGACGCATACTTGTCCCCGGGGGCAAGTTAGTGCTTGGTCTGGTTTTGAAGGAAGGTCCCTGGGGCAGGTTATACCAGCAAAAGAAAGATGAAGGGCATCGCTTTTACAAACACGCCAAGTTCTATAGCTGTAATGAGGTGGTCAGGCTGATGTTCAAAACAGGCTTCATCGGAGAAAGGATGATTTCTACACTGCATCAAAAACCTGGCGGTGTGCAGCATGTTGAACGGCCGAAAGAAGGCTACTCGCCCGAAGCCGGATTCACGATAATCGTCGGCCACAAACGGGATAATAGAAAATCAATCCAGGGGAAAGTGGAATAAACCAATGACAGTGATTCCGATATGTCGATTACCACATGATAACGTTTTAAGGCAAAAGGCAAAAAAGATATCCAGCATCGATACTTCGATTCAGCGCCTCATCGACAATATGATTGAAACGATGCAGTCCGCAAATGGTGTCGGAATTGCTGCGCCGCAGATTGGTAAGTCCTTACGCATTATTGTCTTACAGATGCCAGATGAAGAACCGCAGGTTATTATTAATCCGGAGATCGTCAAACGTTCCGGAGAACAGGAAGTTACTGAAGGCTGCTTGAGCGTACCCGGATACTATGGTGAGATAAAACGGTCGGCTGAAGTTACGGCGAAAGGGAAGAACCGCTATGGCAGGGCGATTAAAATCAAGGCCACCGGACTGATGGCTGAAGCACTTGAGCACGAGATTGATCATCTTAATGGTGTATTATACATAGACCATATTGAAAGTCCGGAGAAACTGCACCAAATTAAACCGGAAATAGCTGGAGATAGGCCTGGAGGCGCGGATAATAAAATGTAATCGTTGTGGCCGTGAAGTTCCTGCGGAAAGTAGCTATCAGCATCTGGGGGAGACGCTTTGTGAAGACTGCTACATTGATATCAGATATCCGGCAAAAGCCTGTGACCCTTGGGCAGTCTATTCGGCCACGCAGTCGAGAAAGAGCGCCAGATGTGAAGGGAGCGAGGGGCTAACGGAACAGCAGAGGAATATCTATGAATTCGTCAGAGGAAAAGGCAAGGTAACCAGGGAAGAGATCCTGGCAAGATTTGATATGAAAGCGATGGAATTACAGACAAACCCAGCTACGTTGCGACACTGTGAACTGGTGAAGGGACGTAAAGAAAATAACTGCATTTACCTGGTACCTTTTAATTTCAATAAGTAAGACTATGCTGGGAGACGAAATATAATGTTACGGGTGAGGAAAGATTTATGTATCGTGTGCGGTCTCTGTGCTGAAAGCTGCCCTGGCGGGGCCATCTCGCTTCAGTTCGGTCAAGCCCGAATCGATCAGGGAAAATGCAACCACTGTGGTCTTTGCATCGACGTTTGCCCGCGGGGGGCGATTGTCGAGATGGTTCCTATATCCGAGGATAAACTTGAGGCTACTATTACTTCATTGAAGCACCGGGCAAACGAGCTCATCGATAAAATTGAGCGCCTCCAAAAATCACAGTGACGTAAAGGGAAGAGGAATCTATGACGATAATTAACATATTAGTCGCAACTTCTATTATTAGTCTCATTGCGTTTGTAGGCATCTTCACCTTCATCCTGAAAAAAGAGCTGCTAAATAAGTTGCTGATGGTACTGGTAGCACTTTCGACCGGAGCCTTGCTTGGCGGAGCGTTCCTTCACCTTCTGCCCGAAGCTATAGCTGAGAAAAATGCTGAATTGCCGATATTCCTATACCTGCTCCTAGGTTTCTCTATTTTCTTCATACTTGAGCAGTTTCTCCACTGGCGGCACCAGCACACTGCGGCTCCTAAAGTGCAGCCTTTTTCCTATCTTATTCTGGTAAGTGATGCCGTGCATAATTTCATCGATGGTCTGGTTATTGCCGCCAGCTTCGTTACCAGCGTTCATCTTGGCGTTGTTACTACCCTGGCAGTAGCCCTGCATGAGATACCGCAGGAGCTTGGTGACTTCGCCGTGCTGGTCTATGGGGGCTTTAGGGCAAAGCAAGCCTTGCTCTTCAATTTTTTCTCGGCGCTGACGGCATTAATTGGCGGAGTAATAGGTTACTTAGCTTCTTCTATCATGGAGAGTTCCATTATTTACCTTCTACCTTTTGCTGCGGGTAATTTTATCTACATAGCCGCAGCTGACCTTATTCCTGAAATCAAACATCAGGTTAGCCTACGCAGGGCAGCGGTACACTTTGTCGTCTTCCTAATCGGTATCAGTATCATGCTATCGGTCAAATACATACATTAGGGAAAATAGGTGACGCTTTGCATCGCCACCTTGAGTGACAACACCGCAGGAATCAGATTTCTACTCACGCTTTCTATTTAACAATTATGATTTTTAGGTTAAAGGAAAGTTCAAAGGTCCTGTCTTTCGTACGGTACCGCCCACCACCACTTCCCTATTGACACAAACCGCATAAGCACATTACAGTAAATATAATCGTCTGAACGTTTCCGGGCTGTAGATATGGGTATATTTAAAAAAAAGCAACCGAGAGATATTCTCTTCCTGATGCCGGTACACCTGGAAGGTGAAAAATTACCCAAAAGCAGAATAAGAATGTTATATTGCGATTCTGCCGGTAATGTATATACCACCATGATGAACCGCTCTATTATTCAGCGCGCCAGAGAAATCGCCGATGGCATGGAAAACGCCCGAAAGTCCTTTGCGGTGGTCGGCCGTGAGACAACCCGGGGCGATTTTTTACCGGTAGCCGTTGAGATTACCAGCGAAGAGGAACAGGCGCTGGAGTACATTCTGGAACACGCCATGAAAAGTGGGAAAATACCGGATATCCTGAAAAAATACCTGAAGCCTATTATCAAGCGCGGTTAACCCAACCGGGAGCGGTATCACTCCTGCTTCTCTTCATTTCTGGAAGAATCTTTCTTACCCTTATCGCCGGAACCACCGAACAACCTCGTACCATCAGGAATAACGGTGGTTGTCTTTATGTCAACTTCACTGGGGCGAGCTGTCTTTTTCCTGCCCGTTTTAACGCCTTTCGGAGATAGAACCAAGGCATAAAGGTTTGATAATTTTGTTTTTTCCAGCAGGATAACCAGAAAAGAAGTGAGTAAAATGCTGAAAAGTACCACACCGTAGGTTACATCTTTGATAATCTCCCCCCCAGTCACTCCCTGCTGTAAGGGGATACTGGCCAATACTACCGCCGCAAGGCCCTTAGGCACCATGACCGCCATCACGGAGGCCTCTTTGGGCGCTAAGGATTTATTTACCAACCTGACCGCGGGCAGGCGTATGATAAACGCCACCGTCGTTAATACCAGCCCGACGATAATAAGCCAGCTGCTGATAAGTTCTAGGGATATTCCCAGATAAATAAAGAAGAAGGTCTTGAGTAAAAAAGCCACCTCGCTGAAAAACACCTTCTCCGTCTCATTCAGCCCAACCGGCTCCTTGACCGTCAGCGTTTTAAACACCGGAAAGCGTATCTGCGCGATATTGCCGATGGTGACGCCAAAGGCAAGGGCGGCAATCGCGCCGCTGAAGCCCATGACCTCGACAACGCCGAAAATCACAAAGACGAACGCCGGCGTGGTAAACATGGCGTTTTTAATCGCATGTATCCGGTTGAGCAAAATCGACCAGATAAAAGCCCCGATAATGCCGAACACCAGAGCCACCAGGAAGGAAGCGATTAAATCGCCAGCCAGGGCGGCGATATTAAACTCTCCCAGTGTATAGGCCTGGACCAAGGCGATGGTAATAACGATACTCAATACATCATTTACCGATGATTCTACAGAAAGCAGTGTCTGGGTTTCCTCTTTTATCTTTAGCTGCCGGACAAGGGGAATAACCACCGTCTCCGAGGTCGAACCCACGATAGCTCCCAGAATCAAAGCAGGAATAATTTCCAGGTCGGCCAGCCAGTAGGCAACCCCCGCTACGACGACCATGGTGGAGAAAAAACTTAGTGGTGCCAGAACCATGGCACCGCCGAGCGCGGAGCGCAGCATATTCAACTTCAGGGCAAGGCCACTTTCAAAAAGAATTATTATCAGGGTAACAGTAGTAAAGACCGGCCCCACAGCCCCGAACAGGTCCGGCGATGTCAGCCCTAGCACCGGGCCAACACCGATTCCGATAATCATCAGCAGGATGACATCGGGAATCCTGGTGCGGCTGAAGATGCCGGTAAACAGATGTGCCAGAAAAACGAGGATACCGACAAAAGCTATTATTTCAGCCACGCCCTGCATGAATAGCTACTCCGAGAAATTGTCCCTGTATCGACAAACAATAGTAACCTTCGAGCATTATGCCACCGTGTAAGTAAAACTTCAAGTAAATCGGTACTATTTGCATTTGGTTGTTTTTCATGATGTCATTGCGAGCGAAGCGAAGCAATCCCCATTTATGGGATTGCCACGGGGTCTGGCGACCCCTCGCAATGACAGTTTGTGCTGGATTCAACCAAAAGCAAACAGAACC
>CAYVPT010000111.1:0-7843 GCA_964453865.1 uncultured Dehalococcoidaceae bacterium | reverse complement strand
ATCGGCAAACCCCTGGTTGTGGAAGATGTGATGCTGGCCGAGCCGGGCAAGGGAGAGGTCAAGATACGCATGGCGGCGACGGCTATCTGCCACAGCGACATCCATGATTGGAAGGGAGAGATGCCGGGCCCGACGCCTTTTATCGGCGGGCATGAAACGGCTGGATATATCGATAAAGTGGGCGCGGGAGTGACCTCGGTCAAGGTCGGCGACCCCGTCGTCGTTTCACTGCTGGCATCCTGCGGAAAGTGCTATTACTGCCTGAACGCGTTGCCTCACCTCTGCGAGCACCGGTTTGACCCGTCTCCAGAACCGAGGGTGGTCAATAAGAAAGGACAAAGCCTCGGCTTGAAAGGCAATATCGGTGGCTTTGCCGAGTATGTCGTTGTCAACGAGTCGCAGGTGGTGACCGTCCCCAGGGACATGCCGCTGGACCGGGCGGCTTTACTCGCCTGCGGCGTTATCACGGGATTCGGCGGCGTGGTCAAACGCGCCCGGGTAGCGGCTTTCCAGAGTGTCGTGGTCATGGGCATCGGTGGCGTGGGGGTAAACTCCATTCAGGGAGCGGCTTACGTGGGGGCGTATCCCATCATCGCTGTGGACGTACTGGACTCGAAGTTGAAAATGGCGATGGACTTCGGGGCGACGCACGCGGTCAACGCCAAGAACGAAAAAGCGGTGGAAGAGATACGGGAACTGACTTCGGGCAGAGGAGCGGACTTTGTCTTTGTGACCGTGGGCAGTATCGCCGCCATCAAGCAGGGTATGTCTTTCACCGGACAGCGCGGTACGACCGTCGTCATCGGCCTGCCCAGCTTTAAAGACCAGCTCTCCTTTTCACCCCTGGAGATGATTCCCTCGGAGAAAAACCTCATCGGCGGTTTTATGGGCGCCACCAGCCTGAAAATCGATATCCCCAACCTGGTGATGATGTACCAGACGGGCCGCCTTAAGCTGGACGAGCTTATCACCGGGCGCTACCCCCTGGAAAGCATTAACGAAGCCATGGCTTTGACGGAAAAGGGCGAAGGCCTGCGTAACGTTATCATGTTCGAGTGATATAAGCGGCTTTATAAACCATTTAAAAATTATAACAGTAAAGGAAAAAACAGATGAAAGCGGCAATCTGCTACGAAACCGGTAAACCCCTGGTCGTCGAAGACGGTGTAACCGTCGAATCCCCCGGAAAAGGTGAAGTAAAAGTGCGTGTCGCCGTAACGGCCGTGTGCCACAGCGACCTCCATTTTATCTCGGGGGAAATCCCCTCACCGCTGCCCGGTCTACCCGGTCACGAAACGGCCGGCTACGTGGACGAAGTGGGTGAAGGTGTGACCACGCTGAAGAAAGGCGATACCGTCGTCATCGGCACGGTAGGCTCGGGCTGTGGGCAGTGCTATTACTGTACCATCGGGGCACGTCACTTCTGCGTGGAAAGGGGCGCTTTTATGAAGCCCAAGCACAAGAACAAGAAGGGGGAGCCATTGACGCTGATGGCGGGACCCGTCGGCGGATTTGCCGAATATACCACGGTGCCCCATGAGCTGGTAACCAGGGTCCCCGAGGACATGCCGCTGGATAGGGCCTGTTTGCTCGCCTGCGGTGTAACGTCGGGGTTCGGGGCGGTGGTCAACCGTGCCAGAGTCAAAGCTATGAGCAGCGTGGCGGTTATCGGGGCGGGCGGTGTCGGGCTGAACTCGATTCAGGGCGCCGCGTTTTCCGGTGCTTACCCCGTTATCGCCGTGGATGTGCTGGACAGCAAGCTGGAGACGGCGCGGGCGTTCGGCGCTACCCATACCGTCAACGCGAAAAAGGAGAAAGACTCCGTAAAAGCCGTTATGGACATGACCTCCGGGCGGGGCGCGGACTACGTCTTCGTTACGGTCGGGAAGGTGGCAGCGATACGGCAGGGTTTCTCGATGTGCGGCGCCATGGGCATGACGGTGGTTGTCGGCCTAGCGCAGGGTGACCTGCAGGCCATAACTCCCATGGAATTTGTCTTCACGGAGAAAATACTCACCGGCTGCGGCGGGGGTTCGGTACGCACCAGTATCGATATTCCCTATCTCGTGTCCCTGTATCAGTCCGGCAAGCTGAAGCTGGACGAACTCATTACCGGACACTATCCCCTGGCGCGCATCAACGAGGCTATCGCCTCCCTCGAAAAGGGAGAGGCGCTGCGCAATATCATCACGTTCGATTGATACGCCGGGCAGCTGTTTATTTCAACATTCTACACTGGATATGGAGGCTAGCCGATGCTGAGCTGCTATCGAATTCTTGACCTTACCAACGAGAAGGGTTTTCTCTGTGGTAAGGCTCTGGGCGATTTCGGCGCGGATGTCATTAAGATAGAAAAGCCGGGCGGCGACCCCGCTCGTAGTATCGGCCCCTTTTACCATGACATCCCCGACCCCGAGAAAAGCCTTTACTGGTTCGCCTTTAACGCCAACAAGAGAAGCATCACCCTGGATATCGAGACCGCCGACGGACGCGAGATATTTAAAAGACTGGTAAAGACCGCCGACGTCGTTATCGAGTCGTTCGCCCCGGGCTACCTGGATAAAATCGGCCTTGGATATAAAGTTTTAAGCGAAATAAATCCCGGCATAATTTTAACCTCTATCAGCGGTTTCGGCCAGAAGGGACCTTACCGCGACTATAACGACCGCGACCTCGCCGTGTGGGCGTTGTCCGGCTACATGTATATCACCGGCGAGCCGGACAGGCCCCCGCTGGCGCCCAGCTATCCCCACGCCCATCTTATCGGCGCGATGAACGGCGCCATCGGCACGATGGTCGCCCTGGCTCATCGGCGTATGACCGGCCACGGACAGCAGGTGGACGCCTCGTCACAACAGGGGCTATGCTTCGCCATCTCCATCGAGACCAAGATCCCCTGGGCTTTGCAGAAAATCAACGTCTCCCGCGAGGGCAGGGAACGCATGAGGGTATTCGCCAAAGACGGGACGGTCAAGATACCCCTGCTCTGGGAGTGCCAGGACGGCAGTGTCGCCTTCTTCTTCTGGGTCGGTCCCAACTTCGTCAAGCACAACGAGTCGCTCGTCGCGTGGATAAGGGCGTCCGGCGTCGACCCCGGCCTGCTGGGTACTTGGGACTGGGCGAAAGAGGGCTGGAATAAATACACGATGGAAGAAGTCAAACAGATACGCGGCACGCTGGAAACGTTTTTCATGAAACACACCAAGATGGAACTCCACGACGGCGCCATGGAATACCGCATCCAGCTTACGCCGGTTTTAGCCCCCAAAGACCTGCTGCAGTTCCCCCTGTTCAAAGAGAGGGACTTCTGGCGTGAGATTGAGCATCCTGAACTTGGCGAGAAAATCACCTATCCGGGCGGCTTTGTCAAGGCGGGTGTCGGCGACTGCGGTATACGGTTCCGCGCCCCGCTCATCGGGGAGCATACCGAGGACATTTTACATAACGAGTTGAAAATGTCGACCGAGGACATGGTGAACCTTAAACAGCGGAGAGTAATTTAGCTTAATACCCGCGGAGATTGGTAATGGAAGAGAAACGACCGTTCGACGGACTGAAAGTGCTGGACTTTACCTGGGGTGGTGTCGGGCCTTTCCAGGCAAACTTTCTGGCTTACTACGGCGCCATGGTCGTCCGCATCGAAAGCGCTGCCCGCCCCGACGTGACCCGGCAGGGCGGCAACGTTAACCCGAAGCTCATCGAGAAGTTTGCCGAGGAGTTTAAAGACCCCAAAAAGCGTCTTGAGTTCGGACCGGCCTTCGCCGTTACCCACCCCGTGAAAAAATACGGCATAAGCCTGAACCTGAACAAACCTGAAGCCGTGGAGATTTTCAAGAAGCTGGCAAAGTGGGCGGATGTCTTCGTGGAAAGTTTTACCACCGGTACGCTGGAAAAGCGGGGTCTCGGCTACGAAGACCTCAAGAAAATCAACCCCCGGCTCATCATGCACCGCACCTGCGGCTACGGGCATACCGGCTCCATGGCCAGCCAGCCGGGCTACGGCCAGACAGTCACCAGCCTGACGGGTTTCTATACGATAGCAGGCTGGCCGGACCGCCTCTCGGTGCCGATATCGTCTTTTTATACCGACCACCTTTCACCGCTGTTCGGCGGGCTGGCGCTGATGACCGCCATCGATTACCAGCAGCGTACCGGCCAGGGGCAGTGCATCGACCAGTCCCAGATTGAGTCGGGCATCAACTACCTGTCGCCGCTGGTGCTGGATTACTCGGTGAATCAACGGGAGCTGGCTTTAAGGGGGAACAGTTGTCCTTATGCATCACCCCACGGGGCTTACCGCTGCCGGGGCGAGGACAGGTGGGTCGCCATTACCGTCCAGACGGATGAGGAATGGGAAAGCTTCTGCCGGGTGGTGGGCAGTCCTGAATGGACGAAAGATGTTATATTCAGCACCATTGAGGGCCGGGTAAATAACAGCGATGAGCTTGATAAATATGTGAATGAATGGACGGCTAATTATACCGCCGAGCAGGTCATGGGAATGATGCAAAAAGAGGGTGTGGCCGCCGGCGTGGTGGCTACGGCGGAAGACTCGGAGAAAGACCCGCAGCTGGCCGCCTACGATTTCTTTCACGAGATAGAACACCCATATCTGGGTAAGCAGAAGTTTTTCCACCCGCCCGGCTTTACGCTTTCGGACGCTCAAGCCGAAATACACCGTCCCGTCTTTTTAGGCGAGCATACCGAATATATCTGCAAGGAAGTCCTCGGCATATCCGACGAGGACTTTGAAAAGATGGAGAAGGAAGGGGTCTTTGACTAAAATTTCACAAGCTGTCATTCCGTACTTGATACGGAATCCAGGTGGGGGAGATGATTGGATTCCCGCTTTCGCGGGAATGACGGAAATATTGCATTATTAGGGAATATGAGTATCAGAGATAAATACGCCTTTGTCGGCGTTGGGCTGACCCGGCTGGGAAAAATCCCAGGGATGACCCCGGACGAGCTCGCCGTGCAGGCTATAAACCTGGCGTTGCAGGACGCCGGTATGAAACCTTCGGAAGTGGACGGCTACATTTATCAACAGGGTATCGGCGGCGGTCTCGGCGATACGGTACCCCTCCAAATGACGGGAATACCCGCTTCACTGGTCTGGCAGGCCGCCAGCCTCGGTTCTTACGCCAACGTCATGGTCGCCATGGCTATCGGCGCCATGGAGTCCGGCCTGGCTAAAACCTGCATCCTCGTCCATGCCGCCAGCGCGGCCAGTCGGCGCGGCGGCGGGGGCATCGGGCCGGCAGGTATGGGGGGCAGTACCCCGGGGGCTTACGGATGGTACGGACCGGGGGCAACCGCTGCCTGCATGGCACAGCGCTACAGGCACCTCTACGGGCTAAAACGGGAGCAACTCGGCGCCATCGCCCTCACCCTGCGGGAATACGCCAATCAACGGCTGGAAGCGGTCATGCACGATAAAAAAATATCCATGGATGACTACCTCAATGCCCGGTGGATAGTCGAGCCGCTGTGCCTCTATGATTTCTGCCTGGTCAACGATGGCGCCGTCGCCCTGATTATCACCCCGGCGGAGAGGGCGCGCGACTGCAAAAAAAACCCTGTTTACGTTATGGGCTACGGTATCGACCACTCCCTGCGGGAAATGGGAAAATCGCCTGGAGCCATCCATCACTTCGACGGCTTTGTCGCCGATAAAGCTAAAGAACAGGCTTTCGGTATGGCCGGAATCACCGTAAAAGACATCGACGTGGCGGAAATATACGATGCTTTCACCATCTTTCTCCTCTCCCAGCTGGAATCATACGGTATCTGTAAAAAAGGAGAGGCCGGACCTTTCGTCGAAGACGGGAATTTAAAGCTGAACGGGAGTTTTCCTGCCAATACCTCTGGGACGGGGCTGTCCTGGGGTTATTTAATGGGCTTTACCCAGCTTACGGAGGGGATAAGGCAGATGCGGGGTGAGGGCGGCGCCTGCCAGGTTAAGGATGCCGAGATTGCCCTGGTGACCGGACTGGGCGGCATGGTGGACAACGGCAGCGCCGCCACCTGCTGTATACTGAGGAGATAGCATGCCGGAGATAAAGAAACAGCTCCCCCTGATTAACGCGTCCAACAATGCCTTCTGGGACGCGGCGAAAAGGCACGAACTGATGGTCTATAAGTGCCGGGACTGCGGCGCGCTTTATCCCCACTCCACCACCTGCGCCGCCTGCGGCAGTACCCGCTCGGAATGTGTCAAGGTCAGCGGCCGGGGGCAGGTCTTTACCTTCTGCATTTACCATCAGCCGTTTCACCCGGCCTGGCAGGACGATATCCCTTATAACGTCGCCTATGTCAAGCTGGATGAAGGACCACTGTTAATGACCAATATCGTCAATTGCGGGAATAAAGATATCTATATCGGCATGACGGTTGAGGTGGTATTCGAAGACATTAACAATGAGGTGACCCTGCCGAAATTCAGACCGGTGAAATGAGTCCCGGTAAAAGAATAATATACTTTTATTGTAATTCTGAGCGAAGCGAAGAATCTCGGGGAGGGGTTCGGATGGCAGAAGAAACAAACGCCATCGACGAATTTGAACGTGATTTTAAAAAGGGTATCGGCATCGAGATAGACCTGACCGGACAGAGGTTCGTCGTCGAAGCCACCCGGGACAATATTAAAAATTTCGCCGATGCTGTCGGCGATGCCAATCCCCTCTGGATAAACGAGGAGTATGCCGTGAAGAGCCGTTTCGGCGGCATTACCGCCCCGCCCACCTTCCTGTATAACGTTAATCACGGCAGCGGGCCGGCGTTGACATCGCCCGGCCTTCCGCCCCGGAGGGATTTAGCCCTCTTGTATGCCGGGGCCGAGCTTGAGTTCTGCCGTCCCATCCGCCTCGGCGACGAGTTCACGGTAAAAGGAAAGAGCGTTGGTATCGAGCGAAAACAAAGCAAGTCCCTGGGGCCCATGCTCTTTGCCACCGGAGAGGCCCATTACTATAACCAGCGGCAGGAGTTGCTGGGCATTATACGGACGACCACGTGCCGTTTCAAGCTGCCGGAGAAGCAGGCTGTCCATATCGACAGGGAGCCAAAAGCCGGCGTCGAAGTGAAATCGCCCGACCTCCTCGCGTACGAGCGTCAGCGGCGGGGCGCCGAACCGCGCTACTGGGAGGATGTCGAGGTCGGTACGGAGATGAAGCCTCCTCTGGAAAAGGGGCTTTTAACTATGATGGAGATAATCCGCTTCGGACTTTACGTCTCGCCCCAGCCGCGCCGCATTGAGCGTAAGCGCGAGTGGGTGGAAATTGGCTTTTCCCGGGAGGCGATGCAGAAGCGCGCCGGACTCGAAGATGCCTCCGATTACGGTCCGCAGCGGGTCTGCTGGCTGGGCCAGTTCGCTACCGACTGGATGGGTGATGACGGCACTCTGAAAAAGCTGTCCTGCCAGATACGCCATCCCAGCATCATGGGGGATAGCAATACCGTAAAGGGAACGGTGAAGGACAAGCGTATTCAGGATGGAGAATATCTCGTCGACTGCGAAATCCGTGTGGAAAACCAGGCCGGGCTGGTGACGGCTCCCGGCACGGCTATAATAGCACTGCCATCACGGGGGAAATAGGTATCGCAAAATTAGATTGGCGCGTCTGGTCCACTCTCATTCCGCCGTACTCTTTCCGCCAGCGGTAGTAGGTGTGGGCGCTTAACCCGATTTTCCTGCTGGCTACAGCAATGGTGGCTCCCTGTTTGAGCAGTATTTCCGCTTCCCTGAGCTTGTTGATGATCTGCTCCGGTGTGTACCCTTTCTTGGCCATTTTCTTTCCCCTTTTTACGAGATTATAACTGGTAGCGTTTCAGGGGGTCAGGTCAG
>CAYVPT010000110.1:0-7883 GCA_964453865.1 uncultured Dehalococcoidaceae bacterium | reverse complement strand
GAGACCCTTCGCTCCGCTCAGGGTGACATTAAAAATACTTTTAATACAAAGCCCCCCCCCTTCCTTTGGTAAAGGAAGGGGGCATTTTTACAAATAGAATCCTGCATATTGTTGTTTTATTTCATAAAGGCCAGTGACATGCGTGACGATAAGAAACGACCGCCACCTTTTCCCCCCAACGCCAGGGAATTTTAGATGTTATCTACCGGGCTAAGCCGAGGATGATACGAGGGCGGTTCGGGTGGGAATAGATATAAAACGAGGTGTGGGGCGGGGTATAAAAAGATATCCCACTCATTGAGCCACAACAGCGATTATGCTATCATAAAACTGTAAATTATCTATCTTTTCCGGCTGGGGAGGGGTCGCATAGTGGTCTAGTGCGGGCGCCTGCTAAGTGCTTACCCTGGGTAACTGGGGTCGAGGGTTCGAATCCCTCCCCCTCCGCCATAATAAAGAAATGAAAACCCCATATTACGAGGCACAACACTTTAAACTTCATCTGGATGATTGCCTAAACGTATTTTTTAATTTGCCAGAATAATTCATAGAGAATATTTATGAACTTATCATTGGAAACAGGATTAGCCACAGGTTATAAAAGTCCCTCACAAAAAGTGCGAGTCATAACAGAAAACTGGGTTTACCGACAAATTTACTGCCCTAATTGTGGGTGTTCAAATCTCTCTAAATACCCCAATAATCAACCCGTTGCGGATTTCTATTGCCCAGATTGTAGCGATAAGTTTGAATTAAAGAGCAAGCAAGCATCTGCATTCTCTAGAATCGTTGATGGTGCCTATAAGACAATGCTTCAGCGATTAACAGAAAAAGGCAATCCACATCTGTTCCTGTTAAAATATGACAAATTTGCATGGGTGGTTACTGACTTCTTTATTGTACCCAAGCATTTCTTTATCCCCGATATAATTGAAAAAAGAAAACCTCTTTCTGCAAATGCCCGTCGGGCAAACTGGGTTGGTTGTAATATAATTCTGGGAAATGTACCTTCAGCGGGTAAAATTTTCTTTATACAAAATCACCAAATTAAATCCAAGAAACAAGTGCTCTCCCGATGGCAAAGAACCCTCTTTCTACGTGATGAGATGAAACTCGAAGCAAAAGGGTGGCTTCTCGATATTATGAAATGTGTTGATAATTTTGGAAATGGCGAGTTTACCCTTTCGGATATTTATAGATTTGAGGAACAATTAGCTATTAGACACCCCCAAAACAAGCATATTAAAGATAAAATCCGCCAACAACTACAGATTTTAAGAGATAAAGGCTATCTGGAATTTATAGAAAGAGGTAAATACAAACTCAATTGATATGATGAGACATTTTATTTTCACCACAAAGGAAGGTTACACCAGTACACCTTTGGACAAGGATATCGAGAACCTTCAGGTATTGGGTATTGTTAGTGGCATTGATGAAAAGGAAGCACTTGCTACGCTCATGAGAGAGAATCCCCATCTTGAGGATTCAGGATTTGAAGATGTAGCAGCAATGGAACTAATAAGCCAAATTGAATTTCCATTTTCATTGAGGAAATCACTAGAAAATGCCTAAATACCATATCTGGACCATCGGCTGCCAGATGAATAAAGCGGAATCGGAGAGGCTGGCCAGCCGTTTCGAGGAGCTGGGGTATACGGCGGCGAAAAGCATCCCCGAAGCCGACCTTATCGTACTGAACAGCTGCGTGGTGCGGCAGAGCGCCGAGAACCGCGTCATCAACAAGCTGCACGAAATCCGGCGTCTTAAAAAAGAAAGACCGGATATAATGCTGGCGCTGACCGGCTGCATGGTTGATTCCGATACGGCCGGGATGCAAAAGAAATTCCCCCTTATCGACCATTTTTTCAAGGCGGGGGACTATCCGCCGTGGCTGGAAAAGCCGGATACACTATCGCTACCCCGCCATCCCTCTCCCAGCGTTTACGTCACTATCAACCAGGGGTGCGATAACTTCTGCTCCTACTGCATCGTCCCCTACCGGCGCGGCCGGGAGAGGAGCCGCCCCGTCGCGGAGATAGCCTGCGAGGCCGGGGAACTGGTGAGGCGGGGGGCTAAAGAGGTCGTTTTGCTCGGGCAGAACGTGGACTCCTACGGGCGCGACCTGCCGGGAAAGCCGGACCTGGCCGACCTGCTTGCCGAACTCAATGCCATCGATGGACTGGCGCGACTGCGCTTCCTGACCAACCACCCCAAGGACATGAACCGGAAACTCATCGAAGCTATCGGCGGACTGGACAAAGCCTGCGAACAGGTAAGCCTGCCCGTACAGGCGGGCGGCGACGCCATCCTCCGGGCGATGAAACGCGGCTATACTATCGAGCAGTACTGCGAACTTATCGCGCTGATGCGGGAAAAAATCTCCGGTGTCGCTATCAGCACCGATGTTATCGTCGGCTTCCCCGCGGAAACGGATACCCAGTTCCGGCAGACCCTGGACTTGCTCTCAGAGATAAAGTTTGATACAGTTCATGTAGCCGCCTATTCACCCCGGCCGGGCACGACGGCTGCCGAGGAATTAAAGGATGATGTGCCCCTCGACGAGAAAAAGGCACGACTCGCTGAAGTCGAACGACTTCAGGAGAGGATTCAGACCGAAATCAATGCCCGCCTGATGGGTGGGACGGTGGCAATACTGGTAGAAGGAAGGAACCGCGGTAAGTGGTACGGTCGCACCCGTACCGATAAACTGGTATTTTTCAGCAGCGACCGTGATTACCATGGACAACTGGTCAATATCGTTATCGAGAAGACCAGCCCGTGGTCGCTGCAGGGCAAAATAGAAATTAAGTAACGGTATTCAGGAGGAAAGATGAAAATATCTTTAAAAATGGGACTGATAGCGGGGCTGCTCATTGCGGTTCTGGTGTTTTTCGGCGGGTGTGTGCCGGGGGGTGAGGGGGGTGAGACAGACCCAAACAGCACCTGGTATATGCTCGGTTTTCTGGTGGTCATCTTCGCTCTATTCTACTTCGTCATGATACGGCCGCAGCGTAAACGCCAGAAGGAACACGAGTCGATGATGCAGGAACTGCAAAAAGGCGATAGAGTCATCACGGCCGGCGGCATCTACGGGACTATCGAAAGCATCAGCGAGGACAGCGTCGTTATCAAAGTCGAAGGTGGGACCATCATGAGGGTCGCCCGGGGCAGCGTTGCCATGCGCCGCGATGAAATGACGAAATGAAGTGAGTACGAACCAGCTAACGGTAAAGCAGCTTGATAAAATAATCGACCTCGCCCTGGCCGAGGATACTCCGCAGGGCGATATTACCAGCGAAGCGCTGATACCCGCCGACCTTTCCAGCAAGGCCCTGCTACTCGTTAATGAGGCAGGTATTCTGGCCGGTATCGAGGTGGCCGAAAACGTCTTCCGGCGTGTCGACTCCCTGCTTCAGGTTGAAGTCCTGGCAAAAGACGGCAATGCCGTCAAACCCGGAGATATTGTCGGCACCATCAGCGGCAGCGTCAACAGCATCCTCAAGGCGGAACGCACCGCTCTAAATTTCCTGCAAAGGCTATGCGGCATCGCATCGTTAACGGCCCGGTACGTGGCGGAGACCCGCGGTACCAAAGCCGAAATCTTCGATACCCGCAAGACAACCCCCGGCCTGCGTTCCCTAGAAAAATACGCGGTGAGGATGGGCGGCGGTCAAAACCACCGTCTTAACCTGAGCGACGCTGTTTTAATCAAAGACAACCACATCGCCGCGCTGCGGGCTACCGGTATAAACCTGGAAGACATCATTACCAGAGCCCGGCAGAACGTACCGGCGGGCGTCACTGTCGAAGTGGAAGTCACCAGCACTGCCGAAGCCAGGCAAGCCCTGAAAGCCGGGGCCGACATTATCATGCTGGATAACATGAGTATCGATGATATGCGGAAAGTAGTAGAACTAGCAGCGGGGAGAGCCAGAATCGAGGCCTCCGGCGGTATTACCCTGGAAAATGTCCGCCAGGTAGCCATGACGGGGGTCGATATCATCTCCGTCGGCGCACTCACCCACTCCTATCGGGCCTTGGACATCAGCCTCGAGCTTGAAACGCCGACGCTGAAGCTGCTTTAAACCACGTTCAAGCTTTATTGAACTTTTCCCGGCTATCCAGCATAATGGTCACCGGACCGTCGTTATGGATTTCCACCTGCATGTGCTCCTGGAAACGGCCGGTAGCCACCTTAAGTCCGCTTTCGCGCGCCAAGCCGACGCAATACTCAAAGAGTTTTTCGGCCGCTGCGGGCGGCGCCGCCCGGTCAAAGCTGGGACGGCGTCCTTTACGGGCATCCGCCAGGAGGGTAAACTGGCTCACCAGAAGGAGCTCGCCGCCGATATCCAGAGCGGAAAGGTTGAACCTGTCCCGGGCATCGGTAAAAATGCGCAGATTGATGATTTTTTGTATCAGATACTGGGCATCTTTTTCCTCATCGCCGTTGGCCACCCCGAGAAGGGCTACCAGCCCCCGCCCGATACGCCCGACCTCCTCGTCGGCAACACTGACCGAGGCTTGACTGACCCGCTGCAGCAATGCTTTCACTTCGAACTCTGGCTTGCCTTGGTATCTCCTTTGCCGGAATCCTTGGGCTTTTCCTTGCCTGACGGCGGCGCCTCTCCCTTATCAGGAGGACGATGGTCGGTAACGTAGAAACCGCTTCCTTTAAAGATTATCGGCGTGGGGTGAAAGACGCGCCGGGCTTTTTCCTTACATCGCGGGCATTCCGCCCGCGGTTCATCATGAAAGCCCTGCCTCACCTCAAAACGGTGCTGGCAGCGTTCGCATTCGTATTCATAAATTGGCATGAAATATCACCTCGCACAAACTCAGCCACCACATATAATTCTACATTATAGGTGCTCTTCAGGCAAGCTGGCGAAGCTATGATAGCAGGGCATATTGTCGGGTAAGGCATTCCTCTGCTATACTTGACTGGTAAGCCCCCATCGTCTAGAGGCCTAGGACACCGGCCTTTCACGCCGGCAACAGCGGTTCGAATCCGCTTGGGGGTACTTCATCCAAGCTGAATATAACCACTCATCCGCGTATTTATTGAGTTCGGCCAGACAATCGACAATCCACGCATGACTGTTTCTATAAGAAATACCCGGCTTTGTCACTGGAATTTCAACTAAAAATTTGCGTTTGTCCTGTAGGTACATTATCATAAAGCCAAATTTATATTTTTTATGTAATACGTCAATATAAAGCATCAGAATAGAAGGGAATACTCGCTGTATTTTCAAGGGAGATGAGATGAGATTGGGAAAACTACTGAGGACCCAATACTTCTGGTATGTCGCAGTCATGGCCTTGCTTGCCGGTGTCTGCTCATATGCACCGCAGTTGACCACGTTAATCCGGACTGACTGGCAGGTCGACTATTATATCGCCGCGTATCGTCTGTTGTTTCTGCTCTCGGTAGCTATCGCTGCCTGGCGGTTTGGTGTTAAAGGAGGACTGGTCGTTTGCATTGTGATAGGACCGGTCATATTCTCAAGTGTTCTGGTCAACTCCCGTCTTCCTAATGCCTGGATAGATTTCTTCGCTATCGCCCTCGGCATCGTGTTCAGCTTAATGGTCGGGAAACAGGGAGAAATGAAACAGCGTCTGGAAGAAACTACCGCTGAAATCAGCAAACAATCGGCGATGCTTAAACTGGAAATCAGCGAGAGAAAACAGGCGGAAGAAAAGTACAGGCTGATTGCGGAACATTCCGCGGATGTAATTTACAAACTAAATATCAAAGAGGAGCAGTTCAATTATGTCAGCCCATCCGTTGAGCGATTATTGGGGTACACTGATAGAGAAGCATTGAATCTAAACCTGAGAGATGTACTCACTCCTGAATCATATGAGAAACAATATAACGAGATGGTAAAAGACATTCAGAACGGTACGTTTTACAGTACCCTTCAGCTCGATGTAATTCATAAGGATGGACGTATTATCCCTTTTGAAGTCCATGCCACCCTTGTCCTTGACGAGAAGCGAGAACCGGCAGAAATAGTCGGCGTCGCCCGTGATATCACCGAGCGGAAGAAAATGGAAGAGCAGATTATCATGCAGGACCGGCTGGCGTCCATCGGGCAATTGACTTCAGGTCTGGCTCACGAGCTAAACAATCCCCTCACCAGCGTTATCAGTTTCTCATCTCTTTTATTAAAGCAAGAATTCACCGAAGAAACCAAACAGGATTTGAAAATAATATATGACGAAGCGCAGAGAATTGCCGATACCGTAAAAAACCTGCTCACTTTCACCCGGAGGCAATCACAAGAAAAAAAGCCGACGAATATCAATGAATGTATCCGGACAGTCCTGGAAATGCGTGCCTATGAGCAGAAGGTAAATAATATCCTGATAAGCGAGCACCTTGATACTCATCTACCCCAGATTATAGGGAGTAGTTCTCAGCTGCAGCAGGTGTTCTTCCATATCGTTATCAATGCCGAATTCTTTATGCTCGAAGCAAACAAAAAAGGCACTCTGAGCATTACAACCGAAAAAGCGGGTAACTATATCAGAGCTACGTTTACCGACGATGGCCCGGGCATTTCCGGAGAGAATATGAAACGTCTTTTTACGCCGTTCTTCACAACCAAGGAAGTGGGTAAAGGCACGGGACTCAGTCTAAGCATCTGCCTGGGAATAATAAACGAGCATGGCGGCATGATATACGCTAATAGTGAAGCAAGCAAGGGAGCCACTTTCACTGTCGAACTGCCGACTAATATAAAATAATCATCTTCTATCGGGGGCGCTTCATCCAGGCTAGTAATTATTTATCCGGATATTTCTTGAGTTCGGCCAGGCAATCAACAATCCTGGGCAAAGCGTAGGCGGTGGCGTGGGGAGGGGCATTGCAGCAGGTCTTAACGATTAATTTTCCCCCGCAGACTTCATCGGCGGTGGCTTTAATGATTTCCGCCAGCCGGGGATAGCATTGTTCGGAGAGTGCCCTGGTGCCGTAGCTGTCCCGGTGGGTATCCATACCGCATATCCAGTAGACCATGTCCGGCTTGAATTCTTTGATTCTTTCCGGCACTTCTTTGCTTACGTTTCCGATTTCTTCTTCATCGGAGGAGCCGTGGGAGAAACAGAGCTTGGTCTGACTGGCTGTCAGGCTGCCGGACTCGTATTCCCAGCCGTAATCATGGCAGAAACAGATATGCAGGACATCGTCGTCGTCCTTGAATATATCCCTGACGCCATCGGCGTGGTGGGTATCCGTATCCACAATGGCGAACCGTTTCACCCCCAGCGTCTCCCGGGCATGGGGAATCCCCAGGCCGGTAACGCTGAAATAGCAACCGCCCCAGGCGCTATCGCGGTGGGCATGGTGGCCGCCGACCCCGGCAATAACCAAGGCGTTATCTAGTTCTCCCCGGAGGACTTTTTCCGTCGCCTGCAGGAGCCCGCCTATTGAATATAACGACACCCGCCACCACTGCGTCCGCTTGACATTATCTATCCAGTCTTTAGTATGGATACGGGCGATTTCCTCTTCTTTAGCCTGGCGCGATTCGAACCAGGTCACGTTAGGCTCATTAAAAAGCCCCTCCTTTTTTATGCCGAGAAAGCCGTCCTCGACGCCCATAGCCAGACTGCTGTAGGCTTCTTTACCGCAGACGTCATGGTAAAATACTCCGGTATTTTTCATCTTTAGTCCTCCCCGGTTATTTTACTGGAAGTATTAACAATCCAGATATGTATATTATCATACGTTAAGGAGAAAAAGTGAAATTACGATTGTTTCTGCCTGGTTTTGGTTGATTGTATATACTCACCCCCTTGGGAGGGGATTAGAGACTAAGGGATAAGCAGAAGATGGAGCGAGGGCGGTCAGGGTGGGAAAAGATAATAGAGAA